>NZ_JACCCY010000001.1:300000-600000 GCF_013409575.1 Macellibacteroides fermentans
GTGAAAATTACAGGCAATTACAAAGAACGCTTTGATCAAGCAGGATTAATGCTTCGTATTGATCATGAAAACTACATCAAAGCAGGGATTGAATACGTAGACGGCAAGTATAACCTAAGCACCGTGGTGACACATAAAACCAGCGACTGGAGTGTTATTTCACTAGAAAAATCCATCCCGTATATTTGGATAAAAGCTGTAAGGCGACTGGATGCCGTAGAAGTTTTTTATTCGTTTGACGACAAAACCTATACAATGATGCGCAATGCATGGCTGCAAGACAATACGCCGGTAATGGTAGGATTAATGGCTGCCTGTCCGGATGGAAATGGTTTTGATGTAAAATTTGAACATTTCTCCGTAAAACATTTAGCAGATATGCGCAGACTGGAATGGCTGAAGAATAATAGCGGTAAATAAAACGCACAAAAGATTTACTCCACCCCCATTCCGGAAATAAAGGTATCAAAGAAACCTTTAATTTTACTTAGGATGCGTTCGCTTACCAATTTGCGCTCTTTAACGGGTGGATTTCCATCATTGCGTAACTTCAGGATTTCATCCCTTAGCGGTTCACGCTGAGTGAATATGTAATCGGAAATGATTTTTTCAACTTTATCAAACAGCAGGTTTTCATCGGAGCACAACTTCATGAAAGCCTGCTGTTGTTCTTCTGTCCAAAAACGCTCGAAAGCATCCGGGATGGCATCCGAATCCTCAATAGCAGGCAAATTCTCACGAATAAACTTCTCAATCAGTTCACGTTTGCTCCGGAGCTGCGTCTCACCCGCAATCAGTTTAACAATCTCCGCATGGCGCCTCTCCTTGTCGGGATTGTCCTTTAAATTGGCCAATAACTTCAAGATGTAAACCACATTGATTTCATCTTTATGAATTAGTTCCAACTCAAAATCCACATCATCCAGAATAGAAACCTTCTCCTTTTGCGAATCAGACTTAACCTTATCATGCAAATCGAGGTACTTACTTTTGTAATCATCAAAAAGCTGCTCATCCATGGGCAGATCCTCAAAGCAGAAATCAGAGAAAGTAGTCAGCACATTCTTCACCCGCATCACTTCGCGGAACGCCTTAACAAACTCCAGATCCTCCTCTTCACTCCGCAAATCATTCACACTATCAACCGTAGGAGTAACCTGCTGCAAATGCTCGTAAGCAGCTTCAAACCGCTTTACATAATCCTCATAAGGCTCCATTAAGATCACTTCCCTCGCATCCTTGTTGCTGAACAAAGTAATCGCATCATCTGTAGCCTGTTTCAAGTTACGGAACACCACTATATTGCCCTGCGACTTCTGTTCGTTCAGCACACGGTTGGTACGCGAATAAGCCTGAATCAAACCATGGAACTTCAAGTTCTTGTCCACATACAACGTATTAAGCGGCTTGCTATCGAAACCTGTTAGAAACATATTAACAACCAACAGAATATCAATCTCACGAGCCTTTACACGCTTTGAAATATCATTATAGTAATTATAAAACGACACACTATCCCGGGTAGAAAAATTAGTTTGGAACATGCCGTTATAATCTTCAATAAACTCGTCCAATTTCTCGCGGCTATGCACATTCAATCCATACAAAGCCTTTGCCTCCTCCACAACAGAAACCTCCTCGGGTAGAAACCCGTCAGCATCACGGTCGGCTTCATTAGCCGCATAACTAAATATCGTAGCAATACGCAGATTATGCTCTCCCGCCTTCTTTTTTGACTTAAACAATTCATAATACTGGATAAGCACATCCACGCTGCTCACGCAAAACATAGCCGTAAATTCCCTGCTGTGCGTTTTACGGTCGTGGTTGGCCACAATATAGTCCGCAATCTTGCCAAGTCGAGCCGGCGACCGCATCAACTCCTCTCTGTCAATATCTTCAACCTCAATATCAATATTAGTCCTGCTCCCATCCTTATTTTGGTAACGCCCTACATACTCCACCGAAAACTTCAGCACATTCTCATCCTTTATGGCATCCGTAATCACGTATTTATGTAAGCACTCGCCAAACAATTCATGCGTTGTACGCTTGCCATGCTCATTTTTAACGGCATTATCCGCAAAAATGGGGGTACCAGTAAAGCCAAAGAACTGCGTATCCTCAAAATAATTCTCAATCCGCTTGTGCGTCTCACCAAACTGGCTCCGGTGACACTCGTCAAAAATGAAAATAATCCGTTCACTCTTGACCGACTTCAGCCGATATTCGTGGCGCTTCTTGCTGATAGCCGTATTCAATTTCTGAATGGTGGTAACAATAAGTTTGGTATTATCTTCAAGCTGGCGAACCAAAATATCCGTGCTCTCGGTACTATCGACACTCCCCTTGCTGAAACCATTAAACTCCTTGGAAGTCTGGTAATCCAAATCCCTGCGATCCACCACGAATACCACCTTCTTCACTTCCGGCATATTCATTATAATCTGACTCGCCTTAAAGGAGGTAAGCGTCTTACCCGAACCCGTAGTATGCCAGACATACCCATTCTTTGTAGAGTTTTTAACCCTATCTATCAAAGCCTCCACCGCATAATACTGATAAGGCCTTAACACCATCAGCACCTTATACGTCTGATTTAATACAATATACTTACAAATCATTTTAGACACATGGCAGGTATCCAGAAATGAAAATGTAAACTTGTCGAGCTGCGTAATCAGCTTATTATTGGGGTCACTCCAAAAGAACGTCTGCTTAAACGATTGTGATTTATTGTTGGCATAATACTTTGTATTCACACCGTTGGAGATAACAAAAATCTGAATAAACTGAAACAGAGCCAACGAAGCCCCGTAAGAATGACGATGGTAGCGATTGGTCTGATTAAAAGCCTCCTTCAGTTCAATCCCCCTGCGTTTCAGTTCTATCTGTACCAATGGCAGCCCATTAATCAGCAAAGTAACATCGTACCGGTTTTTATATTTCCCCTCCATAGTAACCTGGTTGGTAACCTGGAACAAGTTCTGACACCAATTCTCCTGATTCAAGAAATCGAAATACAAATCCTCCCCATTATCCCGTACAATATGCTGTTTCTCACGCAGAGTAACTGCCTTGTCGAATACAGAACCCTTACTTAAGATATTCAGTACCCGCTGAAACTCCAACTCGGTAAATACAATTCCGTTGTGCTTTTCCAACTGCAATTTCAAATTGCCCAATAAATCCCTTTCATCTTTGATAGGCACATACGTATAACCCAACAGCTGAAGCTGAGTCACCAAATTATTTTCCAACACTTGTTCCGGTTGAGTAGTCATTTCATTTAAAGTTTTGTCAGCAATGATAGCCTGATATATCAATAATGGATATCAGATTCCAATTTCATACTAAAAGCAAACTCTATAGGCGATTGAATATAGAGTTATACAAAGGTAGAACAAATAATTATAAATTCAATAACTCAAATATTTTATAAATCTCAGCCTTTCCTGTTTCGGGACTTTCTATATCGAATTCTCCTAACCTCTTTGCGTTATCTATCGCTACAGATAGGCCAGGCTTAAGCAAAAGATAAATATTTTTCGTTTTGTAATACTTTTCGGTCTTTTCATATCCCTCTAAAATCGTACCCTTAAATTGCTTTGAGACATCTTTAAAACTACTGTAATATTTACTCGTTTGTTTTAAATGCAATAAATACCAATACTCCAGACAAGGGGTATTAATCAGTACATGAACATTATCCAACTGCTCAAGGGAATCAATATACTCTTTTAACTCCTGTAATGCAGACTTACCCCCGCCACGTCTTTCTTTATCTTCTTTAATGATAACATCCAAGTCAATCACCCATATTACCTTTGTAAATTCAGCAGCGTTATCAACCACTAAATCATACAATTCAGATAATTTCTTCTTTTTAGGAAGATCAGGTTTAATATCTACATTCTTTAAAGATTCATATTGCTTAAGCAATTGAAAATACCACACTTCCGTTTCACCATCCACAACAATGGAGTATACATCCTTACCGGCACCTTTCCTTGTACTTTTACTCCTTGCCATCTTCAATATTGATAAAATAATCGTTTAGATTTGGTCTTGCTCCCAGCTTTCCTATTTTATAGGCATTATAGATTGATGTGGTATTTCTGATTACGGACGAGTCAAAATCAGAAAGCGAATAGAGATCAACACAACCAGCATCATTTTTGTCGGTAAACCAAATAGAATCATTGCGGAGAATATCCTTTTCCATAAGAAATTCCCTGTGATGTGTCGTAGCGATAATTTGCGAATGCTTACTATTTACCAAAAATGTAAGTATAAAATACTTGAACAGATCCGGATGCAACGAAGACTCCAATTCATCAATCGGGAAAATCACATCGTTACGTATCATCATATCAAGTAAACCGCTAAACTGATAATATCTTTGTGTACCGGCAGACTCAACCCGGTAAGGTAACACAACCGTCGAACCGTTTTCAATCGTGTGATGAAATAGCACCTCCTTCGATTCTAGTACACCTTTCTCCTTTATTTCCGTTTTCTTATTTTCGGATAATTTTAGTTTCTCAATCAACAAATTTAATAATTCAGGAGAGTTGACTAACTCCTTTTTTTCAATTGATATACCCGAAATATTAAAATCAGCCTTCTTTAAAATCTGGACAACATTATTTGTATCAATTTCTTTATTCTCAATTTTAGAAGACACATAAGCCAGCAAGTCTGTTCTTGGTTCAATAAGAGGTTTTAATTTTGTTTTAAACCAATCAGACACCTCCTGCAATTCAAACGATTCAATATTAGTTTTCAGGTATCCACCCAGTACAGTGTTATTCCACAATGTATTTGCCTCCAATGCAGCTTTATGTTCGTTTGACAGGGATATCTTACTACCAATCTCATTAATTATTGTTAGCTGCTTAGCCATATCGGTAGTACGACTAAACACCAACGCTTTTCGAGGATTATAAAAAAATAGCTTTTCGCTTACGATGGCCGATTTATTCAACTCCACTTCATAAAGATACTTTACTTCATTCTGAATAAATTCAAGAGAAAAAAAAGTATTCCCAGCACGAGTCTTTGAGTCAAACAAATAAGGTTCAAAATCGAACACATCAGTCTTCTTGGTAAACGGATCGTTCACCATTTGACGCAAAAAATCAAGCGCGTTAAGCACAGTCGTCTTTCCCGAAGCATTAGCACCGTAAATCAAACCAATCTTAAGTAAACGGAGCTTTCCATTTAATTTTTTACTGACATAATACTCTTCCAAATCCTTCGATGCAGTCGCGTCAAAAGACAACTTAACCTTGTTTTTAATACAGAGATAATTCTGTACAGAAAAGTTTACTATCATTTTATGTGCTATTTATGTAATTTGTTTACAAATATGCAAACTAAAATATCCATATACAACTTTTAATAAATAATATTTGAATTGCATCTGCAAAATCTGGCAAAACAATTAATATTTAGAATCATCTCCATCTTTACTGTAACGGAGATAGAATTTATTAACTGCAGCATCTGTAAAGTGCCACTCTTTAATTTCTCTATTATCGCAATCTCTTCTGAAGACCTTTTTGATAGCCACCTTTTTGGGAAGGTTCTTTATTTCACTGATATAGAAATCATTCTTAATTTGAATATCATCGCCGGAATTTCTCATCGAATAAGTGATGATATTACTGAAGGTAACAGGCGAATTTGCCGAAGTAAATTTAAGCGGTCTCACTTGTTTCTTAGACGGATACAACAGCAAATTACAATCACGGTAAAGAGTTTCATATATTGAATATTCAGAAAAGTATTTAGCGGTATGCGGAGGAATAGCGACGATAGGCTCCTCGGAGTAAGTAACCTGGCTTGAAGTGGCTGTAGACTTTTCCTTGGCATCCGTTCCTCCAAACAGACCCGGCATCAGCACACTTAGATCGGCAATTTTAGAAGCTTTGCCATCTTCCGAAACACTATTCAGCACCGGCAATCCATTTTTGAAACCCCACGCACTAACAGACTGCTGATTTGAAAAACTCTGTGACACACTCTTTGCGAACGTTCTGTTAAGGGAATAATCGTAAGCGATCCCATTCTTCACAAAGAAACTTTCCGCCAGATTCACATAAATGGTAAGATCCGATTTATTATGAAAAAGAAAACCAGCGTTTCCCCCCTCCGACCACAAGTTATAATACACTTTACAATTTGCATCCTCAAAGAACAAAGCATTCTGTTCTGATTTCAGGTTATCGCACTGTGTGGTAGCCACCTGAAAGAAAGTTGATTTACACGAGCTCAAAGCAAGAACAACAAACAACGAAAGAAATAAATGTTTCATAATAGTAATAAGTTTATCCCTATTCCCTCTGGATAAAATTAAAATAATAAAGCGGGGAATCAACCTCAAAAGGTTCGCTTCATACTAACTATGTGTTCAAAAAAGATAGGTGCTATTATCCATTATATTATTTATCAATATTTTCATCCTTATTAAAGCTATCGGCTTTTACAAGAGTATCCAAATCTTCAAAGCTCAAACGGGGAGCCATTCCAATTGCCAGAGACAACTCAACCAGTTTAGAAATAAGGTGATCAGCATCTCCATTTAATATCTCACTAATGTAATCCTTCGAAACTCCCAATTTTTCAGCCAACTGTGTCCGGTTCAGACCATTTCTTTGCATGTATTTTTCAACTTCGTTGAAAAGGTCTATTTGTATCTTTGACAGCCAATATTCTTTACTATTTAGCAATTCTTCTCTTTTCATATTGCCTGATTTGTTAGGTAATTAGTCTTACGTTACACAACTAAAATCAACAAAACATTTGCTGTAACAATCCCTTCTTCCAGGCTTCCATCTTTTCAATCTGTGCACTGCAATGGTTTATCTTTTCATCTATGGCAGAGAGGAAGGTGGCTATTTTTTGTTGTTCAGGGAGAGAAGGGCATAAAACTTCAATTGAGCTTATATCACGACCATTTACTGCCGTAAATGTACTTCCTTGTTCTAACCGACCCCATTTAGGCTCATAGTCTAAAAGAAATTGATATAAGAATTCAATATCACTGTAGGGATTATTTCTAATAGAGCATACTCCTCTTCCAATGCAAGCATCATAAATTGATTTAGCAACCATCCCAACAGGTGCTCGTACTGTTAAGATCAAGTCTCCAGCCTTGCATTCTTTTGTTGGTTCACTAGTCCAATTTCGTGGATTGGTAATCCTATTCGTAATATCAGCATTGCCTTGAATAAGTAATTTACCAATTTTATCCGTATTATAAGTTTTTGAATCAGGTGATTGCCCCATTGTTATGGTTGCAACTTTACCTAATGTTTTTTCTTGCCAATCGGGGAAGTCTTGGTTGTTGTCGTCTTTGAAGCGGAGTTCTTGGGAAAACAATTTTTGCATTACCCCTTTTTTATATTGTTCCAAAAGGGTTTTCTTCTTTTTCAGCTGGGTAAGTTTTTCATCTACAGCCGTTAGAAAGGTTGCTATTTTGGTTTGCTCAGCAAGTGAAGGTAATTTAATTACAGTATTCTTAATTGAAGTTAATGATAAATTTTTAATTGTAGTACCTGAAAGCTCTGATGTAAAATAATTAATAACATTCGAAGTTTGAAGTGTACTATAAATAAATAATCGATCAATCGATTCAATTACATTTATATAACACGCACTTTTACCTAATATCACTTGTTCATTCTCATATAAAGCCAAGCTTCCAATAGTACCATTTATAGAAATAAGGATACTCGTATTATTTAATTCCTTTTTATGTTTTAGGTATTCTTCTATTTCAACTTTTTTTGTATTCTCGTTAATTATTACTTTCCCATTTATCAGATTATTTCCATTAATAAAATAATAAACACTATCATCTGTGTATTTGGGTGTTGAATGTAAACCATCACTTAATTTAGTAGTAATCTCCCCCAACTTCTTTTCTTCCCACTCCCCTGTAAACTCGGGGAAGCGGAGTTTTGGTGTGTTCTTTTTCTTTTCCATGGTTAGAAGGGGGTTGGGATGTTTAGTTCTTTGCAATAGGAGGCAATGGTTTTGTCGGTCTCGGCCATTGCTTTATCAAGGGATACCAGCTCGGCTGCCAGTTGGTTGATGTCGATGTTTTCTTCGGCTTCGAAGGTATCAACGTAGCGGGGGATGTTCAGATTGTAGTCGTTTCCGGCTATATCGGCTAGGGTAGCCAGTTTGCTGTATTTGGCTTCCTCGCTTCGGTTGCGGTAGGTGGTAACGATCTTTTCGATGTCCTCGTTGCGTAACACATTCTGGGTTTTCACCTTTTCGAAATGCTGACTGGCATCAATAAAGAGCACGTCGTTGGGGTTCTCTCGGCACTTCTTGAATACCAGAATACAGGTAGGAATGCTTGTGCCGTAAAAGATATTGGCAGGCAGACCGATCACGGCATCCAGGTAATTACGCTCTTCAATCAGGTAGCGGCGTATCTGCAGCTCTGCCCCACCCCGGAACAAAGCTCCGTGAGGTAATACAATGGCCATGGTGCCGTTGTCTGCCAGCTGATAAACCATGTGCTGCACAAAGGCAAAGTCGGCTTTGCTGGAAGGAGCCAGCTTGCCGTAATGACTAAAGCGGTCGTCCGTCATAAAAAGCTGACTGGCACTCCAGTTGGCCGAAAAGGGAGGATTTGCCACCACCGCCTCGAAACGCTTGTCGAGGTGCTGCGGATGCTCCAGGGTATCTTCCTGGCGTATATCGAACTTGGTAAAATGCACATCGTGAAGAATCATGTTCATGCGGCAAAGGTTGTAGGTGGTCCGGTTCAGCTCCTGGCCACAGAACTCGTTCACGTCTTGCACTTCCCTGGCTACACGCAACAACAGCGAACCACTGCCGCAGGTTGGGTCGTAAACAGATTTCAGTCGGCTCTTACCGGTGGTTACTATCTTTGCCAAAATCTTGCTGACTTCCTGAGGCGTGTAAAACTCGCCGGCCTTCTTCCCTGCCCCGCTGGCAAACTGTCCGATAAGGTATTCGTAAGCATCGCCCAGCACATCCAGCTCGGTATCTTCCAAGTGAAAATCAATCTTGTCCAGGTACACCAGAACTTTTACAATCAGCTCGTTCTTAGCCGACTCCGTTCTTCCCAGCTTGGTACTGGTAAGATCCATATCTTCAAACAGATTATCAAAATCGTCTTCGCTTGCCGTACCCATGGTGCTCTGTTCGATGTTGGTAAGGATACGCTTCAGATCTTCCAGTATGAAATTATCGGCACCTTCGGTATCTCCGTTTCCCCGCTTGGCCATCTGGCTGAACAGTTCCGTTGGCTTAAGAAAATACCCCAGCTTTTCCAATGCTTCGTCCCGGATTGCCTCCAGATACTCCTGTCCGGGCTCCGTATGCTCGTCCACTTCCACATACTTAATACCATCAGGCACAAGTATTTCGTCCGCATATCGGTTCATCTTTTCGGAAAGATATTTATAGAAAATAAAGCCAAGGATATAATCGCGGAATTCATCCGCATTCATTTTCCCGCGCAAGGTGTTGGCAATGTTCCAAAGCTGCTGTTCTAGCTGCCTTTTATGATCTTCAGACATGGTATTTTGTTAAACTGTTAGATTATAATTTGTTCACTATTTCGTAAACAAATATACGCAATTAAATTAACAATCCCTACACAAAAGCCAAATAATATATTAATTAAATCGACTCCATGTTTCCTACCCGAAGATATTCAGGGACTTCCCGAAAAAAGTGTTAGGACTTTTTACTCGAAATGTTAGGACTTTTTGTGCTAAATGTTAGGACTTTTTTCTCAAAATGTACCTGCAAATTTAGAGGCTTTTAGGTGGATGTGTTAAACAACATGTTTTATTACGTCTTAAATATTTGGTTATCCTGATATTTTGGCGTAATTTTGTTTTTTATAAAATAGTGGTTCTGACAAAGGCTTAAACGTAAAGACGTCCCTAAATCCTGCTTTTAACCATTTTCTTCCCCCTCCATTCTGTTGATTTATATTAAATTCGGATTTATTTTAATACTCTATTAAAGAACATGAATACTATATTAAGAAAGGACAGGACACCAGTCAGGACAACTACCCCTTCAGATACCGTATCAATCCTAGGTTTTACCGCTGCATTCAGCGCTGCAGATTTTACAGCCCCTTTTTGCAACAGATAAATCTTATGGCTTGTTTTATTAGTGTGGCATTTGCCGCAACTAATAAATAAATATATGAGAGTCAGCACACTATTACTTTTCGGATGCTTGATTTGCTCTTCAATCCCGCCTTTGCGCGCTCAGCAGGAAGAAAAAATCAAATTGGATGGTGGAATGCCTAACCGCATTTCAATGAACGTAACGGTTGCTTCAACGAATAAACGAAGCATCAACGACGCAAAGAAAGGCATACTTAACGTGATCAAAATCGATATGACCGAAGAGGGCTGCCGGGTTTTGTTTCCGGATACGGAATTCAAAATCAACATGGAGAAACTTACAATTGCTGCTACACCAGCCGAACCATCGGCACGGGTACATGCCGGTTTACAACAAGCCGGAAGCGCTTTGGCTCAGGGAGCACAACTTGTGGGTGGAGCATTGCCCGGTGGTTCAATTATCTCGGCGGCAGTTAGCAGTGTAAGCAGCTTGTCCGGAAGCGGTGGTGGTGCAGCGGCTGCCTCGTATGCGGCAACCGGCAGACAACAATTTGAGCCCGGATTGGTATATCCGGTTAAGGACGACGACTGCGATGCGGTACTGGATTTGCCGGATGGAAATTATACGCTGGATCTGGTTCTTGTAAAAGCAAGCAGTGGATTGAAAGATACATTGAAAACTCAGGTTAAGATATGCTTCACCAAAACCGGAAATGTATTGAAGACAAAGCACGATACAGCGAAGAACAGCATTGGAAATATTCGTTAAGCTATAAAAGTTATCCGCCCTGCCTAAACTTATAGGCAGGGCGGTGGGTTAGCATGCAACTAATCTATCTTTGTAAGGGTTATTCTACAACTTCACCTTTTTCATTCAACAGCACCGTAACCTCTTTCTGATCGGCTGTTACAACGATAACCTTATATGTCTTTTTCTCAGTTTGTGTTATAAAGGCCTTTTTGATAACCGACTCGGCGTAGGTTTTGCGAATACTTTCTACTACCGGAGCAGGAAGATCTTTCACTTCTATCACCACAAATTCATCCTGAGTTACCACTTCCTGCGGATTGATTGTTTTTTCTACCGGGTTGATTGCCTGGGTAGCGAACGAAACACTGGTTGCGATCGCCATGATCATAATTACTCTTTTCATCTCTTTTTAGTTTTAATGATTAATACTAAATCAACTTCTACACTAAAGTAATATGAAAAGACCGTGCCAAGACATCTGATAATACATTTCAAATACAAACAAAACACTATATATCAATCATGTAAATCAATTAACCACAAATTATTACATCTTTGATAATGTGTGGAAATGCTGTAGAACGTGTGGTTTAATTCTACAGAAAACGGGGAAATGCAGCTGATAAAACCATCTATATCATTACCCGTTGGCGGAATTAAATTAGTGCATATTTAATTTGTCCAATGGGTTTGTTATTAATCTTGTTTATATATTGAAGGATTGTAAGTGCACTAATTTTCCCCGTAATTCTGGTAAACAATCCTTCTGTTTGTTTTGCGTAATTTCTGATTATCATAAATTGATCGCATAATTGTGCAAAAAGCGTTTCAACCCTTTTCCTTGCTTTAGCAAATGGACTAAATACAGGTTTCCAATCTTTTTGATTCGACCGATATGGAACTTCCAACTTGATATTAGCTTTTTCAAATAAATCAAGTTGTATGGCTGCTCCAATATATCCACGATCACCGATGATGGTGCAATTCTGAAAGTTACACTTTACGTCTTTCAAATAATGAATGTCGTGAACACTCGCCTTTGTCAGGTCAAAAGAGTGTATGACACCGCTCAACCCACAGAGAGAATGTAATTTATATCCGTAATAATGTTTACCCTGTGAAGCACAATAGCCATAATTGGGAGCTTTATCATAATTATTCTTTCCCATTTTACAACGTTTTGACCTTATGGGACGACAGACTTCAATTGGCATAGAATCAATACAGAAAATAGCTTCTCCACCATCAACTTTTGATGCAATTCTTTCACGCACCTGATTACATAAGCCGATAGTGAGCTTCCTGCGATCATTATATTGACGACGGGATATGAGAGAAGAAAAATCATCTTTGTATTCATTTAATTTAGAAAACAAAAAGCTTTCACTATCTATACCTATTGATTCGGCAGCAAGGCTTAAACTGATCACTTCTAAGTCAGAGAACTTCGGGACGACTCCTCTGCGAGGTATATTCCCTTTTTCGTTTACTAAATCAGCAGAAAACATCTTGCATATATCAAGAAATTTAGCGAATATTGCATATAAGTTGTGCATAATTGAGCTGTATATTAATAGTTTGATCACCATTAAAATACTAATAATCAATGATATGCACAACTTATTTCCTGACATTTTTTAGTGAATTAATTCCGCCAACGGGTATATCATTATTTAAATACATGTATATAAATAATTAGGATTATAGCTGATTTTGATTCGTAAATAGTTTTTAACTTCGTTTTATTTATGTATCTTTGGGTGACCTTAAACATACAGAATTATGCTTGCTTCGATTGTCCGATTTTCTATTAAGAATAAATTTTTTGTGGGCTTAACCACACTTTTTCTGCTTATTGGCGGAGTATATGCTATGCTCACCCTGCCTATTGATGCCGTACCAGACATCACCAATAATCAGGTGCAGATTGTAACTGTTTCACCCTCATTGGCTCCTCAGGAGGTGGAACAGCTCATCACCTTCCCTATCGAAGTTGCCATGAGTAACATCATGAACGTTGTGGAGATTCGTTCGGTCTCGCGCTTCGGTCTGTCTCTGGTTACGGTAGTGTTTAAAGATCATGTAAAGACATTGGATGCCAGGCAGCTCATAAACGAACAGATACAGGCTGTATCGGGCGAGATCCCACCCGAACTGGGTGTTCCCCAACTCATGCCTATCACAACGGGACTGGGTGAAATTTACCAATACACCCTCGAAGTAGATCCTAAATTCAAAGATAAGTACAACGCCATGGAGTTGCGTACCATTCAGGATTGGATTGTTAAAAGACAACTGTCCGGTATCCCCGGGATTGTTGAGATTAACAGTTTTGGCGGCTATGTGAAACAGTACGAAGTAGCGGTAGATCCGTCGGCGCTTTTCTCGCTTAACATCACAATCGGCGATGTGTACGAGGCACTGGCAAAGAACAATCAGAACACCGGGGGCAGCTATATCGAAAAAGATAAAAAAGCTTATTATATAAGGGCCGAAGGGATGATTACCCGGCCATCCGATATCGAACAAATTGTAATTACGAACCGGAATGGGATTCCGGTGCATATCAATGATGTTGGTCTGGTACGGCTTGGGGCTCCCAAGCGATTTGGGGCGATGACGAAGGATGGAAAAGGGGAATGTGTAGGAGGTATCGCCATGATGCTGAAAGGTGCGAATGCCAACGTGGTGACCCGCGAACTGGAAAGCCGGGTGGAAAAACTGCAAAAGATGTTGCCCGAAGGTGTATCCATCCAGCCTTATCTGAACAGATCTAATTTGGTTAACCGAAATATCTCCACCGTTGTATTTAATTTGATCGAGGGCGCTATTATTGTTTTTCTGGTTCTTATTGTCTTTTTAGGGAATGTACGTGCCGGAATGATCGTGGCATCTGTTATTCCCCTGTCCATGTTATTTGGCTTTATCCTGATGCGGTTGTTTAATGTTTCGGCAAACCTGATGAGTTTGGGGGCGATCGACTTTGGGATTGTGGTAGATGGTTCCATCGTAATTGTAGAGGGTATTTTGGCTCACCTGTATGGAAAGAGTATGGTTGGCAGGAATCTGTCGCAGGAGATGATGGATCGTGAAATCGAAACTGGTGCCGGCCAGGTAGTTCGCTCTGCCACATTTGCCGTTGGCATCATCCTGATTGTGTACTTTCCGATTCTGACTTTGCAGGGCATAGAGGGTAAGTATTTTATACCTATGGCCAAAACACTGGTATTCTGTATTCTGGGGGCATTGATATTGTCGCTTACGTATGTACCTATGATGGCTTCGCTGTTTCTAAAAAAAGAGCTTAAGCAGACGCGTACGCTGGCAGATCGTTTCTTCGACTGGTTGAATGTGTATTACCAGAAGACCTTGAACTGGTGTATGCATCATAAAACGGCTTTTATCGCAACTGCCTTGGCAGCCATGGCTGGCAGTCTGATTTTATTTACCCGTTTGGGCGCCGAGTTTATTCCAACGATGGATGAAGGCGATTTTGCCATGCAGATGACTTTACCGGCGGGCAGTTCGCTTAGTCAAAGTATTGCAATCAGCAACCAGGCCGAAAAAGTCCTGATGGATAAGTTTCCTGAAATTGTACACGTAGTGGCTAAAATTGGAACGGCCGAAGTGCCTACAGATCCCATGGCGGTGGAAGATGCCGATATTATGATTGTTATGAAGCCTTTTAAGGAGTGGACCAGTGCCTCGAGCCGGGCGGAGATGGTTCAAAAGATGAAGGACGCTTTGGCGCCTGTTACCGGTGCCGAATTCAATTTCAGTCAGCCTATCCAGCTACGGTTCAATGAATTGATGACGGGAGCCAAGGCCGACATAGCCATTAAATTGTATGGAGAAGATATGGAAGAGTTATATGCAAGGGCAAAAGAGGCAGCCACCTATGTAGAGAAAGTTCCCGGAGCTGCCGATGTGCTGGTGGAACAGGCCATGGGTCTGCCGCAGTTGCTTATTTCGTACGACCGCAGCAAAATTGCCCGGTACGGTATGAATATCCAGGAATTGAATACATTGATACGTACCGCATATGCCGGCGAGATAGCCGGTGTGGTGTTCGAGAATGAAAGACGGTTTGACCTGGTGCTCCGGCTGGACAAGGATAAGGTGTCCGACCTTAACCTGGACAAGTTATTTGTGCGTACGGCAGAGGGTGTTCAGATTCCTGTAAGCGAAATTGCCTGGATCGAACTGAAAAACGGTCCGCTGCAGATTAACCGCGATGCCACCAAACGAAGGATTGTGATTGGCGTAAACGTACGGGAGGGCGACATACAGCAGGTGGTGGCAAATATTCAATCCACCCTGGATAAGAACATCAAATTGAAACCCGGTTATTATTTTGAATACGGCGGTCAGTTTGAAAATCTTCAGAACGCCATAAAAACACTGCTGATCGTTATTCCGGTAGCATTGATGCTTATATTACTGCTTCTGTTTTTCTCTTTCAAAAGTGTTGTTTATTCTTTGCTCGTATTCAGCACCGTTCCGCTTTCACTAATCGGCGGTATTGTCGCTCTATGGTTAAGAGGGTTGCCATTCAGTATTTCTGCCGGTGTAGGTTTTATCGCTCTATTTGGTGTGGCTGTGCTGAATGGTATTTTAATGATAAATCATTTCAATGCCTTCAGGCATTCATCGCAATATACAAAAACAACCAACCGGATTATAGCCGAAGGGTGTCCGCACCTGCTACGTCCGGTATTTCTTACCGGATTGGTTGCTTCGCTCGGTTTTGTGCCCATGGCCATTGCAACCAGTGCCGGCGCCGAAGTGCAGCGGCCTCTGGCAACGGTAGTGATTGGGGGATTGCTTGTTTCAACTGCACTCACGTTGCTTATCATTCCAGTATTTTACAGAATTGTAAACAGCACGGCGACCTTGAAAAGGACAAAATTTAAGAAATTCCTGTTCTTCTCTTTATTGCTTTTTGCTGCTCTACCTCTGCAGGCACAGAAAGAGGTAATGCTTAGCGATGCCATCACGATGGGAAAAATGAATCATCCCCGACTTAAAATGGCAGTTGCAGAGACAGAAAAGTATCGCAGTGCACGCAACGAAGCATGGGAGTTGGCGCCCACTTCGTTTACATATTCGTGGGGACAGCTAAACGGTGAGACACGGAAAGACCGACAAATGGAATTTACGCAGGAAATAGGCTCACTGCTGACTCCCTTTTACAGAAATGCATTGGTAAATAAGCAAGTTACATCCGGCAGGTATTCTAGAGAAATTGTAGAAAAAGAGGTGGTTGCCGAAATAAAACGGGCCTGGTGTTATTATCTGTTTGCCCGCGAGCAGCAGGAGCTATACAAACAACAGGCCGAAATGGCCGGGCGTTTGCAACGGGCCGGAGAAATCCGTTACGAACAAGGGGATATCACATTGCTGGAAAAAAGCATGTGCAATACGATGGCTGCAGAGATGCGGAACAAATTGTTTCAGGCTAATGAAGAGCTTCGGATGGCAGCTATACGTTTAAAATGGGCTTGTTATACCGACGAGGACATAGTACCTGCCGATAAGATGCTTACGCTTCTGCCCATAGAAAAGCAGCCTGCCGGGCAGAATATCCGCATGAATCTGTTGCAGAGTCAGACTGAAGAGAAAAAAGCGCTGTTGCGGATTGAACAAAGCCGATTTTTCCCGGAACTATCCATCGGATATGTCCGCCAGGATATCCTACCCCTCAAAGGACTCAATTCCTGGATGGTAGGTGTATCATTCCCTCTTTTCTTTACAGGTCAGCAGAGCCGCATCAAACAGGCCAGCATCGAATATCATATCCAGCAGATCAGACAGGAATATGGGGAAAAAGAGCTTTTAAATAAACAGGAAGAGCTTAATGCCGAACTGTTGCGGCATGGAGAGAGTATCCGGTACTATACCGTATCTGCATTGCCTGAAGCGGAGAATCTTATAAAAGCTGCATCATTACAGTTAAAAGCCAGTGATACGGATATCACACAGTTTATTCAAAGTGTAAACAGTGCATTGTCTATTAAAAAGGGATATCTTGAAACAGTTTATCTATACAACATAGCAGTCTTGGAAAGCGAATTATATAAGTAAAAATTACAACTATGAAACATACTTTTCTTTGCGTACTTGCCATACTAACGTCCTGCAATTCGTCTTCTGATACGAAGCAGGAGATGCCGACTTCCGTTACGGCCGATTCAGTAACCGTTATTTCACCGGATTCGTCTGCCTACAGTCAACCGTACGATTCGACTGCAATTGATGGGACTACAGCTGCTACTGCTATAAACAAAGTATCTTTTAACGGTACATTGATTATTCCACCCCAGAACTTTGCTTCGGTTACGATGCTGATGGGTGGAATTATCCGTTCGACAAACCTGCTTCCCGGTAGTTATGTAAAAAAGGGAACGTTGCTTGCCACACTCGACAACCTCGATTTTATATCCTTGCAGCAAACCTTTCTTGAAAGTCAGGCGCAGACCGAATATCTGAAATCGGAATACAACCGGCAGTTAGTTCTCTCCAAAGAGGAGGTTGCTTCTGTAAAGAAACTGGAACAAAGCAAAGCCGATTATCTATCGATGAAAAGCAAAATGGAAGCCGCAGCAGCCCAGTTGTCGTTGTTGGGAATCTCAACCCAGTCGCTGTTGAAAAATGGTATCACACCTGCTCTGGAAATAAAAGCTCCTGTAAATGGATACATCGGCAAGGTTAAGGTAAATGTGGGCAAATACCTGAATGAGGGAGACATACTATGTGAGATTATAAACAAGCAAGAAACGCTTCTACGACTCACCACGTACGAAAAAGACCTGAAAGATATCCGTCTGGGTGCAAAAGTCTGGTTTAGAGTAAACGGAATGGGTACCAAAACTTTCGAAGCCAAACTTATTTCTATCGGACAAGAGGTAGATGAAACAAGCCGTTCGCTGGAAGTATTTGCCAAAGTTATAAGCGAAGACCCTAATTTCCGCCCCGGCATGTATGTTACGGCGCAGATTGAAAAGGGTGAAATGTGAAAAATGCGTTTCAAAACCTTAATAATAGTTGCGTGGAATAAACATTTTTTCATACCTTTGATCCCTTAATTTTAGCATATAAATTATTAATTAACAGAATTAAATTCGATGAAAAAATTCTTTACCATCGCAGCAATCTTATTGGTGGCCTTGGGTGCTAAGGCTCAGAACGTTCAGTTGCACTATGATTTCGGAAGTGCATTGTACGACAAACTGGACGGTAGACCAGCTACTACTACAACCGTTGAAATGTTTAAACCAGACAAATGGGGTAGTACGTTTTTTTTTCTGGATTTCGATTATAACAACAAAGGTGTTCAAAGTGCCTATTGGGAAATTGCACGCGAACTGAAGTTTTGGGAAGGTCCTCTTGCCGCTCATATCGAGTACAACGGTGGCCGCGGTCAGTATCCTTATTCAAACGCTTACCTGGCCGGTATCGCTTATAATTACAACAACGGCGATTTTACAAAAGGTTTTGGATTACAGGCAATGTATAAATATATCCAAAAGTCATATAAACCCAACAATTTCCAGGTTACTGGTACATGGTATATTCATTTTGCTAAAGGTGCCGGTACATTTACAGGGTTTGCCGACTTATGGAGAGAGAATACAAACATCATCTTCCTTTCAGAGCCTCAGATCTGGCTTAACTTTAACAAGTTGAAAGGTGTGGATCCGGCGTTTAACCTCAGCGTTGGTTCGGAGGTTGAAATCAGCAACAACTTTGTTTGGAACAAGTTTGGCGAAAATAATAAGTTCTATATGATTCCTACGTTGGCTCTAAAATGGTCATTTAATTAATTATGGAAACCTCATTCTTTCATAAACTGGTTGGGTTCAATCCTAAAACCATGAAGGTACGTACCGAGATACTTGCGGGCGTTACCACGTTTCTTACCATGAGCTATATTCTGGCTGTAAACCCGGATATTCTGAGTGCCACAGGAATGGACAAAGGTGCTGTTTTTACGGCTACAGCCCTTGCTTCGGCAATTGCTACCTTACTTATTGCTTTCCTGGCTAAATTACCTTTTGCGCAGGCGCCGGGTATGGGATTGAATGCATTTTTTGCGTTTACCTTAGTATTAGGTATGGGATATAGCTGGCAGACAGCTCTTGCTGCTGTATTTGCAGAAGGTATAATCTTTATTATTATTACCGTTTTGAATATTCGTGAAAAGGTGGTTAACTGTATTCCACTTAACTTGCGTTATGCCATGTCTGTGGGTATCGGTATGTTTATCGCTTTTATCGGATTGAAAAACTCGGGTATTATTGTAGACAATCCGGCTACTTTGGTTGCTTTAGGCTCATTCACCAATGTTTCTTTAGTTGCAGTTATCGGAATTATCCTTTCGGGAGTCTTGATGGCAAAAGGCGTTAAGGGTGCTTTATTTTATACCATTCTTATCTGTACTGCCATTGGCATTCCAATGGGAGTAACTACTTTGCCCGAGAATTTCTCTCCTATTTCTATACCCCCTTCTATGGAACCCACATTCATGCATTTCGACTTTAAGTCGTTATTGAATCTGGATATGTTCTTCATCGTAATGCTGCTTGTGTTTATCGATCTGTTCAACACTATCGGTACATTGGTAGGTGCATTAGCGAAAACAGAAATGATGGATGAAAAAGGAAATGTTCCCCGCATGAAGGAAGCGTTGCTTGCCGATGCTATTGGTACTAGCGTTGGGGCTGTTTGCGGTACTTCTACAGTTACTACCTACGTTGAAAGTGCTGCAGGTATTGCAGAAGGCGGACGTTCGGGTATGACTGCTGCAGTAACAGGTGGTCTATTTCTGGTTGCCTTGTTGTTTGCTCCGGTATTCCTTTTAGTTCCAAGTGCTGCTACTACCGGAGCTCTGGTGATGGTTGGAGTATTTATGATGGATTCGATTCGCAAAGTTGAATTTGATGATGTTACCGAAACATTACCTGTATTTGCAACTATTCTCTTTATGGTACTCAGTTACTCAATTGCCGAAGGTATGGCATTGGGTATGATGAGCTACGCCATATTGAAATTACTTACCGGCAGATATAAAGAGGTATCGATTACACTATATATTCTTACTGTACTCTTAATACTTCGCTATATCTATTATTAAAATATTGTATCTTTGCCCCCATGAAAGTATGTATTGCGGAAAAGCCCAGTGTGGCGCGCGAAATAGCAGAGGTTCTGGGGGCAAAGAACAAAATGAAAGGCTATATTGAGGGTAACGGATATCAGGTTACCTGGACATTCGGCCATCTTTGTACCCTTAAAGAACCTCACGAATATACGCCCGAATGGAAGCGCTGGTCACTCAGCTCCTTGCCTATGATTCCTCCCAGATTCGGGATCAAACTTATAGATTCTCCCTCGTATGTAGAGCAGTTTCAGGTAATAGAGAAACTGATGCAAAATGCCGAAATGGTGATTAACTGCGGTGATGCCGGGCAGGAAGGTGAACTTATACAACGTTGGGTGATGCAAAAAGCCGGCGTTACTTGTCCGGTTTACCGTTTGTGGATCTCATCACTTACTGAAGAAGCGATTCGCGAAGGGTTTCAAAAACTTAAAGAACAGGAATCTTTCAATAAATTATACGAAGCCGGACTGTCGCGCGCAATTGGCGATTGGTTGTTAGGTATGAATGCAACACGCTTGTACACGCTGAAGTACGGACAAAACCGTCAGGTACTTTCCATAGGTCGTGTGCAGACCCCTACCCTGGCTTTGATAGTAAACAGACAAAATGAGATTGCCAACTTCACTCCCGAACCCTATTGGGAACTGAAGACGGTGTACAGAAACACTACCTTTTCGTCTACCAAAGGAAAATTTACGGATAAAACCGAGGGCGAAAACTTCCTTACCGTGGTTAAGGAGGAAGATTTTGAGGTAACGGATACTTCGGAGAAAAAGGGTAAAGAATATCCTCCGCGTCTGTTCGACCTTACCTCTTTGCAGGTTGAGTGTAATAAGAAATTTGCTTTTTCGGCTGAAGACACACTTAAATTGATACAGTCTCTTTACGAAAAGAAGGTGACTACCTATCCGCGTGTGGATACAACCTTCCTGAGCGACGATATATATCCCAAAGTACCCAATACGTTAAAGGGTATGACCGATTACGCCGAACTTATCACCCCCTTACTGGGAAAGAAATTACCAAAAAGCAAGAAAGTTTTCGATGATACCAAGGTTACCGATCACCATGCTATCATTCCCACAGGGGTACGTCCTATTAATCTTTCGGAAAACGAGCGAAAGGTATACGACCTGGTTGCCCGACGCTTCGTAGCAGCTTTTTATCCGGATTGCCAGATTTCTACCACAACCGTACTGGGCAAAGTGGGGAAAGTGGAATTTAAGGTTACAGGAAAACAGATTCTGGAGCCGGGATGGCGTGTGGTGTTTGGTGCCGAACAAAAGGATCCGGATGCCGAACCGAGTGAGGAAGAGGGTATCTTGCCCGAGTTTGTTAAAGGCGAAAGAGGTCCTCACGAACCTATTCTGGGCGAAAAATGGACGCAAGCCCCCAAGCCCTATACCGAGGCTACTTTATTACGTGCCATGGAGACTGCAGGTAAGCTTGTAGATAACGACGAACTTCGGGATGCTTTAAAAGAAAATGGGATTGGTCGCCCGTCTACCCGCGCAGCAATCATAGAAACATTGTTCAAGCGTAACTACGTGCGTAAGGAAAAGAAAAACCTGATTGCCACTCCTACCGGTATGGAACTAATCGGCACCATTCAGGAAGAACTGCTCAAAAGTGCCGAACTTACCGGATTGTGGGAAAAGAAATTAAGACAGATTGAAAAGGGAACCTACGAAGCCCGCACCTTTCTGGAAGAGTTAAAACAGCTGGTGTACCAGATTGTATCGAATGTTTTTTCGGATACGAGTGCACGCACCATTACCATACAGGAAGCGGTGGAAGAAAAGTCGGCTGCCGAAAAAGGGAAAAAGAAGACAAAGTCTAAGCCCAAAGAGAAACCGGTTAAAGAAGAAACAGCTCCTGCTGAAACCAAACCAATATGCCCCATGTGCCGTAAAGGATCGATATTGAGAGGGAAAACTGCCTATGGTTGCTCCGAATATAAAAACGGATGTAGTTTCCGGTTGGATTACGCAACTTACGGTGAAGGTCTGTCTGATGCCCAACTGATTGATATACTGAACAAACGTTGATTACATAAAAAGACATAAAAAGGGGAAGAGTTTACAAGTTGTAGCTCCTCCCCTTTTACGTTTACACAAAACAGTTACTTAATTTCTATCAACTGCACGGATTGTTCTTTTTCGTTATATACCTTTTTAGGAATTGTAATTGTAAGAACTCCCTCTTCTACTTTTGCTTCGATTTTATCTTTCTCAATTTCATCAGGCAAAATCAAGTTCTGCTGAAATTTAGAATAATTGAATTCACGGCGTAAGTAACGACCGTTCTTTTTTTCCTCGTTCCGTTCGTCCTTTTTCTCCATCGTTATGTTCAACTGATTGTCTTGATCCAAACGAATGGTAAGGTCTTCTTTCTTTAATCCCGGAGCTGCTACTTCAACCTTGAATTCGTTGTCAGTTTCAAATACATTGATAGCCGGAGTAGTTGTATTTACTCGCTCCATCCATTGATTTTCAAAGAAATCGTTGAAAATACTTGGTAACCAATTCTGAGATCTTCTAACAGGCATCATAATTAAATCCTCCAATATTAAATTGTCCAACATTCTGTTTGTTTTGATTGCGGGTTGCATAAACAACTCGTTTCACCATCAAAAATACAAACCGTGTGCCAGAGCAAACGGCTGTATTTTTGACACGTTAGAACTGTAAATCCTGTCCGCATTTCTGACAAATTTACAACATTCAAAACACTCATTATCTTTTATTTAATTATTTTAATGGAGCAATGGTGAGCATATACTTTGTTCGGTTTTAAAGAATCAGGGCCCCACTCCATTCGTCCAGACGATCGGGCAAGGTATAAATAAAATCAATTCGCTGATCGGCTGTTTTGGGAGCAAAAAGATATATCTGAAGGTCGGCACATTTATCCTGTAAATCTATGGCTATGGGATAATATGAGGCCAATACCGCCTGTGAAATATCTCCTCCGTAGGTTTCCCTCACTGCATCAATTTTGTAGATGTCGTTCTGACTTACGTAGCCCGACTTACATTCGATAAACATTAGTTTGAGTTCGTTGTTTAGCAGTACGTCCACTTCATTCTTGGTTCTTGTATCTTGTTTATTGGATTGAAAAAGTACGCTTTGCCATACTTCGCGTGGGGACGATTGTTTATTACTCCAGATACGTACCTGATTGGCCACCAGTGTTTCCCACCAGCGACCTTCAAAATAAAGATGACAGGCATTGGTATGCGGTAATTTCAACAACGGTTGGTTCTCTTTGTAAATAAATAATGATCCGTCCCGCTGTTTGTATCTCAATCCGTCTTGAAAGAGTTTAGATGCCGGCAGGTTAATCAGGTCGCGACGACAAAAGATACCAAAAAACTTCTGCAATCTAGCGTGCTCTTTAGGATGTTGCTCAATAAAGTTTTTTATGGATGCCGAAGCATCGATATCTGCCTCAGCCAAATCTTTGGCATTATGATATTCGGCCAGGTGATTGCCGCTGAGTGAAACAATTTCATGGTTTTCGAGCGTGGTATGCATCAACTCTTTTTCGAGTGTGTCCAGATGAACAATCTCTCTGTTCGGCGTAAGATAGAAGGCTTTTGCCTGATATTTACGCACGATATAGATAGCACCCAGTGTCATCAGCTTCGTCCCTTCAGATAGATTATAGGCGTAAAAGCCTTCATTCTCTTTCTGGATCTGTTCACAAACCTGCGCAACTGTACGCGCATCATAGGGTTGTACATGATAGATTTTATGTTGAATGGATGAAGGTAACAAAGGCAAAATGCGATCGGGCAATTGGTTGGTTTCTTCCGTGCATACAAAGTGAACCATATCTGGTCCAAACTCCTTTATCCCGTGGTAAACCGACAAAATTTCTTTTCCTAGGATGACTATCTGGTGATTCATAATTTATTCAGGTTTATTATAGATTGTAATTGTATAGAATCTCAGCTAAAAAGATGCGACCAGTCTTCAAAATCCTTTGGCGTATAGGTTTTAAATCCAAGGGAGGCCGCTGTTTCGCAGTTGGGAACTGCATCGTCTATCAAGAGAGTTTCTGCAGGAAGTATTCCGGCATCCTTTACAACGTGATTAAATATATCCGGATAGGGTTTCAGCATACCAAGCTGGTACGACAGGTAACAGGTGTGAAAATAATCGGAAGGTGTATGTCCATTCCACGAGAAGCGGTTACGGCATATCCAATCCCAGTGTATTGCGTTGGTATTGCTTAATAACATAACATTGTATTTATTTCGCAACTCAAGTAACAGTTCCAATCGTGCGGGCGGCATATGATCCAGCATAGAGATCCACGCATCGTCTATTTGCTGATCGGAAAGGGGTTGATTACTAAGCTTACGGATCCCATCACGAAACTGGTCGGGCGTAATACTTCCCTCCTCTATCTTCATAAAAAGCCCTTCCTGCAGGTAGGTTGTGGTAATCAGACTGCGGATGTCACTTATTCCAATATTTTCGAACGAAGCGATGCAACGCGGGCGATTCAGGTCTATCAGCACTCCGCCCATATCTATCAGTAGATTCTTTATATTTTTCATAGAATGCAAACTTACAAAAAAACAGCAACTTTCTATGTCTCGCGGCTGTTTATCAAATAAACATATAAATTAGAGAAAGATGAATATAGGTTTTGAAAAAGGAACTGTTCTCAATCTGGAACAGATGATTGATTATGCCGAAGGTGGTGTGGTTAGTAAACAAGTGATTAAAACAGATTCCGGTAACCTAACTCTCTTTTCGTTTGATGAGGGTCAGGGACTAACAGAGCATACTTCGCCTTACAATGCTGTAGTTCAGGTTTTGGACGGCCAAGCCGAGATTTCAATTAACCGGCAACCTCACATTCTAAAAGCCGGACAGACCATCATTATGCCGGCCAATGTACCACACGCTCTACATGCTATCAAACGGTTCAAAATGTTACTTTCCATGGTTAAAGGATAATTAAAACGCTGATTCCGGATTATTCCGGAATCAGATCGTTTTCTTTTTTATTGGCATATCCGGTAAGTGCAAGCGACAAAGCTCCGTCGCCTGTAACGTTGCATGCTGTGCCGAAACTATCCTGAAGTGCAAATATAGTAAGCAACAAGGCTGTACCGGCTTCGTCAAAGCCCAACACTGAAAGAACAATACCTAAAGAAGCCATGACTGTACCTCCCGGCACTCCGGGTGCTGCAATGGCAAATATCCCCAGCAAGAACACAAAAGTAATCATTGTTGCAAGAGGCGGTATTACTCCATATAACACTTGCGAAACTGTCATCACAAAAAAGACCTCCGTAATTACCGATCCGCAAAGATGTACATTGGCAAACAACGGGATTGAAAAATCGGTCACATCTTTGCGAAGCACATCACTTTTACCTGCACACTGAAGGGCAACGCCCAATGTTGCAGCAGATGACATAGTGCCTACTGCCGTAAGATAGGCGGGACCGTAATGCTTGAGTACCCGTAACGGATTTTTTCCAGCATAGATACCAGCCAGACCATAAAGCACAAACAACCATATGTAATGACAGACAATGGCAATAAGTATGACCGAAACAAAAATGGGAAGCTGACTGGCAATGGAGCCTTCGTAACTCAGCACACAGAAGTTTGCAGCAATAAAGAAAGGCAGTACGGGAATAAGGACACGTGTTACAAGTAGCAAAATCATTTGCTGAAACGACTCCAGTAGATCCTGAACAACAGACGATCGGATCCACACCGCCGAAATCCCGAGCATCAATGCCAATACCAATGCGCTGATTACAGACATCACAGGGGGAATATCCAGTTGAAATAGCATGGCAGGTATTTCTTTCAGGGTTGAGCCAGCAGTATCAACGTGAAGAAAGGGAATGGCTTCGTATCCAACAAACGCAGCAAACAAACCTCCGGCAACCGATGATGTGTAGGCTAAAAGCAAAGCTATACCTAACATCCCTCCCACATTGTTCTTCAACCGGGCGATGGAGGGTGCCACAAAACCTAATATGATAAGTGGCACCATAAAGAAGATGAGTTGCCCTAGAATGTGTTTTACTGAAACCACTACATACATTGCCTGCTCATTAGCAACAGTTCCAAGCAATATACCTGCAATCACCCCGGCCAGCAGCTGAACGATTGTACTTGTAAAGAATTTTTTCATGTAACCTTATTATTTTATAGCATTATCTTACCCTGTAATCGAGCGCAGGCTTTCTGTCGCCCAACAAAGGATCGTATTTGAACTCGTTGCCTCTGCGTTTATCAAACTCCTCCTTTACTTCCTCAATATAAGAGGGGTTGGTATAGAGTTCGATGGCAGAAAGTGCAAAAACCTTAGCCGAATTAATAAGCGACTTAGTGCCGATGGTTGTACCGTCTGATGCAACATTTTGCCAGCTGTGTCCGGCCGATCCCGGAATAAAGGTAGCTGTTGTAAAACTTACAGTTGGAACATTCCAGCTTACATCACCCACATCAGACGAACCCCCTCCCTGGGATGGCTCTTCTTCTTTGAGGGGAGCTATCCGGGCAACTTCACTCAATGCAGAGCTATCCCGGTTTACCGTTTTCAGGATTTCTTCTGCAAATGTTCTCTCGCGTGCATCATACTTTATACCTCCTACGATTTCAAGTTTCTTTTGAACCAGTTCGGCTAGTTTACGGTTTGGAAGCTTCTCATAAAACCCGGAAATGATTTCTGAAGAAACCTTGGTCTGAGTCCCCAATGCCGCTCCTTCGGCAGCCTTTTCTATCCAATTGGTCAGCTCCTTCAGAACTTCCCGCTTAGGACTGCGAATATAATAAGAAACTTTGGCAAATTCGGGAACAACGTTGGGAGCTTCTCCTCCATTTGTAATCACATAATGAATACGGGACGAGGTGGGAACATGTTCACGTAAAAGGTTCACCATGTAATTGAAAGCCTCTACCCCATCCAATGCCGACCTACCTTTATCTGGTGCTCCGGCTGCATGAGATGCCTTACCTGTAAAACTATAGTCAATCATCTGAATAGCCGTTCCGGTACCCACACTCACTCTGTTTCCTGTACCCGGATGCCAGTCAAGTATTACATCCACATTTTTAAAAAAGCCATCTCTTACCATGTAAACTTTACCTCCTCCACCTTCTTCAGCCGGTGTACCGAATACCTTGATTGTGCCGGCATGCTTATGTTCGGATAGCCATTGCTTTATAGCTACGGCTCCGGCAACCGAACCTACGCCAAACACATTATGTCCGCATCCATGCCCGTTGCCTCCCTCAACCAACGGTTTTCGGTAAGGAACTGTGTCTTGCGACAATCCGGGGAGCGCATCAAATTCGGCCAGAATACCTATTACCGGCTCACCGCTACCATAAGTTGCCACAAAAGCAGTAGGCATTCCTGCCACTCCAGTTTCAATATCAAAACCATTTTCCACCAGATGCTTCTGTAGCAATGAGGAGCTGAAAGTTTCCAAAAATCCTAATTCGGGATTAGCCCATATCTGCTTTTGTAATGCGTCGTATTGCTGGAAAGAATTATCCAGGTAGCTGATCGCTACATTATTAAGCGATGGTTGTTTGTTTTTCTTCGATGCGGCATATGCTGGCCATACCAGCAACAAAGCCGTTATAATAGCTATATATTGTTTCATTATCCAATTTTTTTATTTGTGACTGAGTATCTGGTCTACCTTTTTTACTAATCCATTGTATTCTTCTTCATTGAACAAACGTGTAAGGTAGACTATCTTTCCTGTTTTATCGACCAGCACATTGCGTGTTATTCCCGCTTTTGGCTGGGCATACAGAGAAAAGATTTTTCCGCCGGGATCAAGCCCCAAAGGATACGTAATTCCGGTCTGCTTTGCAAAATTGATTACTGTTTCGAGCGGTTCGTCGCGATCAATCCCGATAAATACAAAATGAGGATTGTCTTTATATTTTTGCCAGATATCTTTTTCAAGGTGAGGCATCTCCTTACGGCAAACCCCACACCAGCTAGCTGTAAACTGCAACAATACCACCTTACCCTTCAATTCCTTTGGAGTAATTTTACGCCCGTCGGTCAGCGTAATTGTAAATACAGGAGCTTTATCGCCAACTTTAACAATATATCCTGTGCTATCTTTATGCACGGCAGGGGTCGTTTCTTTTGATGAAAGCTGACTGTACAATGGTGTAGTTAATAAGACCAGAAAGGCAACTATAAGAAATTTTTCTTTTTGTTTAAATAGATTATTCATATTGTTCAATGTTTATGATTAAATAATTCAAATCAGTAACCCGGGTTTTGAACCAGTGCCGGATCTGCTGCAAGATCGTTATAAGGTATAGGGAAAATCCATTTTTGCGTATCATTTACTCCCAATACGGTGCCAGCTCTTCCGGTTCGGACAAGATCAAACCACCTGTGTGGCTCGAAGGCAAACTCCACCCTGCGTTCTTCTTCTATGGCCAAAAGAATCTCCTCCCTGGATGTGGATTCAAATGATGCTATCGACGAGCGGTTACGTACAGCATTCAGGTCGGCCAATGCCCCGACTAAATCGGGAGTTTCTTTTTTACTCCTTGCTTCAGAGCGAATAAGATATTGTTCGGCCAGACGGAACAGATAAGTAGGGTTATCATTATTAGATCTCCAATATAGAAGTTGTACATAGAAATCGGTTTTTGCTGGTGTTGAAACATCCTTAATCAAGGCTGATCTGGCACCTCCGATCAGCGGATCCCGCAGCCTGTTATATAAAGCTTTTGACGGAGCCAGTGTGTTACGGTACGCATCGGACGACCAAACCGAGAAGTAGCTACTTTTATCTGCGGTGCTGAATGCCAGCTCCCACACCGATTCCCTGGTATTCTTTCCGGAAAGGATGGTCTGCCAACTGACAAGGCCAAATGCCGTATTAGCAATCACTTTGGATGCGTAGGCTTCTGCCTTATCCCATTGTTCAGTATAGAGATATACTCTTGCCTTAAAAGCATATATGGCAGGAAGAGTAACTCTGTTGATGTTGGAATTATTTCCAATTAACTGTTCTGCTTTGTCAAGATCGCTTAGTACCTGTTTATACACCTCCTGACGATTGCTTTGTTTCAATCCGGAAAAGTCGGTTGCATTGAGGGTTGGTTGTAAAACCAAAGGGATATTTCCCCAGGCTCTGGCCAAGTCAAACTGAGCCAATGCACGTAAGGTATACGCCTCTCCCAACAATTGATTACGTTGTTGGTCTGTAAGTCCTGTTTCATTCAACAACGGTACTTTGGCAATGATATGGTTGGCTCCGTTCACCACTTTGTGGATTGCTTGCCATGAATCGTTCAGGGTACGATTATCCGCCCGGTAAGTATGAGTCACAAAGGTATTGTAGTGATTCTGGGTACCGACCCAAATCAATTCGCCACCTGCCAGATTGACGGCCGACTGAAATCCGTCTCCTCCATAATATTCGCTATGCTGTAATGCACTGTAAACGCCCAACAGAGCTGTTTCGGCCGACTTAGCATCTACAATCGAGATATTATCGGCAATATACTGAGGCGAATCCGGTTCCAGGAAATAACTTTCGCACGAGGTAAGCAGAAGAGTTAGTGCTGCTACTCCCGTTGCTATATTTCTTCTTATATTATAATTATTCATGATTTCCGTTTTTTAATAAGTAATGTTTATTCCAAACACAAAGGTTCGTGGATGAGGAGGCGTAGAAAAATCGAGGCCCTGTACTGTAGCATTTGAAAAATCCGCTGCTGCATTTACTTCCGGGTCGGCACCGGAATATCCGGTAAACGTTAACAGATTGGTTGCATTAGCATACAACTTTACACGCTGTAGTCCGGCTTTGGCAACCATAAAGCGTGGAAGTGTATAACCTAGAGATACATTACGCAATCTAATAAAGGATCCATCCTCCAAAAACCGGCTACTTTCAAAATTATGATTATAGCTACCATCAGCATTGGCAAGTGTAGTTACCCGGGGAATGTCGGTAATATCACCCGGTTTGGTCCACCTGTCCATCATGCTTTTTTGTAAAGACCACGAAACGCCTCGTGAACCTGCATGCTCCTGAAAATAGCGATTCATATTAAACACATCGTTTCCAACGGAAAAATAGAATAATATCGACAGATCAAAATTCTTATACCGGAATGTATTACGAAGCCCTCCGGTAAAATCGGGCCAGGCATCCCCTACTATCTGCCTGTCGTCTGTTGTAATTTTCCCATCCTTGGTACGGGAATCGTCGTACACCGCATTACCGGTCTGCGGATCAACATACAATTGTTTATACAACCAGAATGAATACATAGGATATCCCTCTTCCAGACGTACCCAATCGCGGTTGTATTGGGTAAATGAAACCGGGAGTTTTTCAATTTTATTGGCATTGTGAGATAAATTAATGGAGGTAGACCATTCAAAATCGGTTTTTCGGATATTTTGTGAATTTATCTCCAATTCGAATCCTTTATTACTCATTTCACCCAGATTATCAAATGTTGAGGCAAAGCCTGTCTTAGCAGGGACAGGGACACTCAGTAATAAATCAGTTGTGTACTTGTTATAGTAATTAAGCTGTATATTGAGACGATTATTAATAAATGCCGATTCCAAACCGATATTCCACTGCCGGGTTGTTTCCCACTTTAGATCCGAATTAGCCAACTGGTAGGGAGAGATGCCAGGCAAATCAAGGTAGTTGCTTCCTCCTGTCCAAAGACCCAGGGAGGCGAAATCGGCTATTTCCTGATTACCTGTCCACCCGATACTAGCCTTGACCTTTAATTCCGAAACGGCAGGCAGGTTGTCCTTGATGAATGTCTCCTGTCCTATTCTCCAGGATACACCTCCGGAAGGGAAGTATCCCCATTTGTTACTCTTTCCAAAACGGGAAGAAGCATCGGCCCGAAAATTAAAATCGGCACTGTACTTATCGGCGTAACTATAGTTTGCTCCACCAAAATATGAAATTATGCCCGACGGAATTTTGCCCGAAGTAGATCCGGTAGTTACCGCTGCCGATGAGATAGTAGTAAATTCTATCCCGGGGAAATTTGTCCCCGTAATGCTGGCACGTTCCACCACATTGCGTTGCAATGTATTACCTATGAATAATGAGATGAAATTCTTTTCGCCAATAGATGTGTAATAGTTTATCAGCTGCTCGGCAATCCACAATTTATTGGTTGTATTTACATCGGTAGCACTGCCGTTGGTAGATTTCCCTTCATTCATTTTTGCATTGTAATAGACAAATTCATGATACGTACTGTTATCAATGCTCCATGATGTTTTAAAGGAAAGATTGTTCAATAACTGCCACTTCAGAAACGTATTTGCAATAAGATGAGAGCCATTTGCATGATGATTACTGTTTTCGAGCAACAAATAGGGATTGTTAAAACGTTCGGCACTGTTGTATGTACCATCTATATTTAATATGGGGGTTAATGTGGGTGTATGGAGACCTGTGTTAAGGATTCCTCCGGTATCTCCGGTTCGGCAGATTTCACGAAGAGTCTCTGCGTATGATGTGCTGAATCCAAACTTTAGCTGCTTCGACAGATCGTGGTCCAGATTGAGTCTAAAACCGTAACGCTGGAAGTCCTGCAATTTAATAATAGACTCCTGATCTGTATATTCTCCTGACACATAAAATCGGGTCTGTTCGTTTCCTCCCGACAAAGAAAGGTTATACGTTTGTTGCAATCCGGTACGGAACAATAATCCAAGGCGGTCGTACGTTCCCTGCTCTTCTGGTGTGCCTTGTCCCGGAACTCCGTTTACAACCTCACTTACAGGACGATAAGGTCTACTCTCATACGATTTTCCATCATTTATATGTGCTTCATTTAGTATAAGGGCATGTTCGGGACCTGTCGTAAGATCCCACAATTTATCGTAATGAGAAAAACCGAATTCAGAATTAAACTGAACTGTGGTTTTATTACCTGAAGCTCCACGTTTGGTTGTAATTATAATAACTCCATTGGCTCCCCTCGCACCATATATGGCTGTGGCGTTGGCGTCTTTTAATACCTCCACACTTTCAATATCCGCAGGATTGAGGTCGGCTAGCGGATTGGTTGTCTGTCCGCCGCTACGAATTCCCTGAAGCGTTTTGTTATTCACAAATACTCCGTCTACTATATACAACGGTTCGTTACCCGCATTAATGGAAGTTGTTCCACGCAATCTTACTAACATGGCAGATCCGGGTACGCCGTTGGTGGACGATACAAGTAAACCACTGGCCTGACCCTGTAGCTTTTCGCCAAAGCTACTGCCTGAAACATCTTTAAGATCTTCCGATTTTACCTCCGTTATTGCACTGGTTCGTGCATTCTTCTTCGTTTGAGTATACCCGGTAACTACAATTTCGTCTAAACCGAGTGCATCTTCTTCCAATATTATCTGAAGTGGTTCTGATGAAGTGTTTTTGAGCTCCCTAATCAAGGGTTTGTAACCGATATATTTAATCAGTAGGGTTATTTTAGTTCTGGAAGGAATATCGGTTATGGTAAAATTACCGTCCAGATCGGTTGTCGAACCTATGGAAGTTCCTTGTACTTGAATGGTACTACCTATCAAGGGTTCGCCAGTTTTATTTCGGACGTTACCTTGCAGGAATATACCTGCTGGTTTTTCATCTGCTCTGACGTGCGACAGAAGAGGATTTAAAATAAATATAAGGATTGTTATTTTGTATATTAACTGGTTCATATTGGTATAATAATTTACGATTTATAACCTTATTAATGCGATGTTTATTACTATTTTCTTTTAAAGCGGAGTGCTGGGTTTTACACATGCTATGCATATACATAGACATATTCATCATGCTACAACACATTGTCGTGCACATGGAAGTTTTTACTTGTTTCATAATCTTTGTTTTTTTATTTAAAAATTAAACATAATTCACGATGCAAATCTATGAGCTATCAAATCCATACAAAATAACATGCTACAGGTATACGCATACCATGTTTATGGTATATGCGCAAGAATATGATTGTAATTGCAGCTAGATTTTCAAATTTAATTACCTTTGCTACTTCTAGGAAAGGAATTGGTAACACATATTAAGTCGTTGCCGGAATCTTAAAACAAATAGGTAGTTAGAAGAATGGAAGATTTTAGTTTTGAAGCCCGGGTATTAAATACCCCTTACGAAAAAGCAGATGTATATCATTCGCTTTCTATGCCTGTATATAATACAGCTGCATACGAATTCGATTCGGCTGAAGATATGGAAGCTGCTTTCTGCGGCCGTACAACCGATCATGCATATTCAAGGATCACAAATCCTACAGTACAATATTTTGAAGACCGAATCCGTATGATTACGGGCGCTATGGGGGTGACCGCTCTTAATTCCGGAATGGCAGCTATTAGCAACACATTGATGGCAATAGCATATTCTGGAGCTAATATAGTTACATCAAGACACTTATTTGGAAATACGTATTCATTTTTACTCAATACATTGGGTGCTTTTGGTGTGGAAACACGTTTCTGCGACTTAACCAACCCTGCTGAAGTAAGGAAACATGTTGATCAAAATACATGTGCGATCTTTCTCGAAGTGATTACCAATCCGCAGATGGAAGTTGCCGATCTTAAAGCTTTGAGTACGATAGGTAAAGAGGCAGGTGTTCCGCTGATAGCTGATACCACGGTAGTTCCTTTCAATATCTTTAAAGCGGTAACCTTTGGTGTGGATATTGAAATTGTGTCCAGCACTAAATACATTTCTGGAGGAGCAACAAGTACAGGTGGACTAATTTTGGATTATGGTACATTCGACTGGTCTAATTCTGCACGTCTTAAAGATGTATCGGCCCTGGTTGGTTCACAAAAGGCTTTTACCTTTAAAATGCGTAAAGAGATCCACCGTAACCTGGGTGCCTACATGACTCCTCAGGTGGCTTATATGCAAACGCTTGGAATCGAAACGATGTCTATCCGGTTTGAGCGGCAGGCAGCTACTTGTCTGGAACTTGCAAAGGAACTGCAGGAGTTGGAAAACATAGAATCAGTAAACTATACAGGATTGCCGGGTAATCCATACTACGACATCAGTACTTCCCAGTTCGGTCCGCTTCCGGGGGCAATGCTTACCTTTAATTTAGCTTCAAGGGAAGCTTGTTTTGCATTCATGAATAAGTTAAAGCTTATTAGGCGTGCGACCAATTTATTTGACAACAAAACTCTGGCAATTCATCCTGCCAGCACTATTTACGGTACCTTTACAGAGCAGCAGCGTGTTGCCATGGATGTAGATTCGAAAACCATACGTTTGTCGGTTGGACTGGAAACGGTAAACGACTTACTAACAGATATTAAGCAGGCATTACCTTAAATAAATAGAAAACATATGTCGAAGCCTTTTATCCTTGCTGATAATCAAGACATCACCAAAGCGGGTATTCTTTTTCTTTTGGAAAGAATGCCCGGTACTGTTCAATCGGTAGAAGCCGACACAAAAAAAGAGCTTATACGAGAGCTCACCGCTTTCCCCAAGGCGGTGGTGATCCTTGATTACACACTTTTTGATATAGCCGGAGCTGATGAGCTGATTATTCTAAGCGAACGCTTCAAAGATGCTGAGTGGATCCTGTTTTCGGACGAGCTTAGTGAAGAATTTATGCGTCGCATCGTTTTCAGCTCCGATAAATTCAGTGTGGTAATGAAAGACTGTGACAAAGAGGAAATTGAAGCAGCTCTGCAATATGCGATAGATTCGGAACGTTTTATTTGTCACCGTATTACCAATTTGTTGTTAAGCAAAAAAGTAATGGCTGAAAAGCAAGATAGTATTCTCACTTCTACAGAACAAGAAATTCTTAAACTGATTGCATTGGGAAGGACAACAAAAGAGATTGCCTCCGAGCGTTTTTCCAGCACGCATACCATAATCACTCATCGAAAAAATATATTTCGTAAACTTGCTGTAAACAATGTGCACGAAGCTACAAAATACGCCCTTCGTGCAGGGATAGTTGATTCTGCTGAATACTATATTTAATAAAAATCCAACCGGATATCCTCTATCGCGGTTGGATTTTTACTAATCACATAAACTATCTCGATAATCTGCAATTATTAATATTCGATATATAACCACATCTCCACAACCTGTATTTTGCACTTTTTCACACATTTAAGGATATAAATCTATATAATAACACTATATTTGCTAAATCTTTATATGCTTAGCCTACAATTAATACCTAAATACACAATATGAAACGTCGTGATTTCTTAAAGACCAGTGCAGTGGCGGGTGCTGCATTATCATTAAATTTTGATGGCTTGCAGGCAGCCCTATCTTCTAATACAGTTGCTGTAGAGAAGGCTCCCGACTTAGTTGCCGTAATGGGTGGAGAACCAGCAGCAATGTTAGACAAAGCTCTTGAGGCTTTAGGCGGAATTGGCAAATTTGTAAAGAAAGGGCAAAAGGTTGTAATTAAACCGAATATCGGATGGGACCGCGCTCCGGAAATGGCAGGAAATACAAATCCGGAATTAGTAGCTGCTTTAGTAAAGAAATGTCTTGGTGCCGGAGCCCAGAAAGTAACCGTATTTGACCATACGTGCGATAACTGGCAGAAATGTTATGAAACCAGCGGGATATCAGATGCTGTTAAAAAGGCCGGAGGTATCATGATGCCTGGTAATGATGAAAAATATTACAAAGAAGTAGCAATACCCGGAGGCGTTACGCTTAAGAATGCCAAAATTCATGAATCTCTTATTGAAGCTGATGTCTGGATAAATGTACCGGTGCTTAAAAATCATGGTGGTGCCAAGCTTACCTGTGCAATGAAAAATTACATGGGGATTGTTTGGGACAGACGTTATTTCCATTCAAATGATTTGCAGCAATGTATTGCCGACATATGTACATGGAATAAAAAACCGGTATTGAATATTGTGGATGCATATCGAATCATGCATAAAAACGGTCCACAAGGAAAAAGCCTTTCGGATGTAGCTCAACTTAAAACATTGATCGCATCTACCAATATTGTTGCTACAGACACAGCTGCGTTGAGATTCTTTAATCAGGTTGAGAAATTAGATATCAGTGCCGTAGGACACATAGGTAAAGGAGAAGCCCTTAAACTAGGCACCTCAAACCTGGATAAATTAACGATCAAACGTATTAAGATATAATGAAACAAACTAGCTTATTGAAGAGGTTGCGAGTTATTCTCGCAATCCTCTTTTTTGTACCTATCATTTTGTATTTTGTAGATTTTGCAAATCTATTACCCGATAGTTTGCATGGCCTTCTGCATTTACAGATAGTACCAGCCATCCTTGCAGGCATACTGTGGATAATCATTGCGCAGTTATTGCTTGTTCTGGTTTTTGGAAGGCTTTATTGCTCTGTTATTTGCCCTGCAGGTGTTTTGCAGGACATCATTAACCGGATTTATTGTATCGGTAAAAAGAAAAAGAACGGAAAACGCCGGTTCAGGTATAAAAAACCCATGAACTGGTTTCGTTACGGATTACTTGCCCTAACGACCTTGTTGGCTGTAGCCGGATCTATCGAATTATTACTATTGCTTGATCCATACAGCAACTTCGGCAGGGTGGCTGCCAACCTATTCAGACCGTTGGTTATATGGGGTAACAACCTGATAGCCGATGTATTGATGAAGTTCGACAATTATACACTGTACCATGTAACAATTGAAACGATTACTATACCTTCCTTGATTGCAGGTGCAGTTGTTCTATTACTTTTTGTCGGTCTGGTAGCCTGGAGAGGTCGTTTATTCTGTAACACACTTTGTCCGGTAGGATCTTTACTTGGACTCATTTCACGCTATTCACTGCTGAATATCAATTTTGATAAAAACGCATGTATTCAATGTGGTAAATGCGAGAAATCATGCAAAGCCGAGGCAATTGACATGGCAAGTATGCATGTGGACAACTCACGGTGCGTAGATTGTTTTAATTGCATATCATCATGCTCGAAAGATGCGCTTCATTACAGTATAAATCCTTTATTTAAAAATAAAGAAATCAATAAGGATACCGTAAAAACTGCAAATGTATCGTCAAGCAGGCGTTCATTCTTGTCTACAGGCATCACCGTTGCCTCCACCGTCCCTTTAGCAGCTGCGCTTGCTGAGCAGGTAAACGGACAAAAAAGACATAGAGAAAGAGCTCATGGAGAAGAAAATGAAGCTAACTGGTCGCCTGTAACTCCTCCCGGATCCATCAGTCTGGAACGATTTAAGGATACATGTACCGGCTGTCATTTATGTGTAGTGCAATGCCCTACTCATATTTTAAAACCTGCAGGACTGGAATATGGATTTGATTACCTATTAAAACCGCACCTTTCGTACAACAGCAGTTATTGCAATTACGAATGCACGGTTTGTTCGGATGTTTGTCCGAATCACGCAATCAAACCACTAACAGTCGAACAAAAGATAACAACACAGGTTGGTATTGCGCATTTCATTAAACATCGGTGTATTGTCGAGATTGATGGAACAGATTGCGGTGCTTGTTCGGAACACTGCCCCACTCAGGCCGTAAAAATGGTTCCCTATAAGGGAGATTTGAGAATTCCGCATGTTGAGCCGGAAATATGTATCGGGTGCGGTGGTTGCGAATCAATTTGCCCGGCTCGTCCGGCAAGAGCCATCATCATTAAAGCAAACGAAGTGCATCTTCTCGCAGAAAAGCCAAAAGAAGAAGAAATCAAAGAGGTAGTCGTTGACGAATTCGGTTTTTAGGCTTTCTTCTTTTGCTCCTTATGAAGGAAAGAAGTAACTTTGCGTAAAATTTTACCGAATGAAATTCGAACTTCAATACAAAGATACTAAAACAAATGCAAGGGCGGGCTTGATTACTACCGATCACGGGGTAATTGAGACGCCCATTTTTATGCCTGTTGGAACCCAGGGCTCTGTTAAGGCTGTTCATATGACCGAGCTGAAGGAAGATATCAAAGCTCAGATTATTTTGGGTAATACTTATCACCTTTATCTGCGACCGGGACTCGAAATACTGAAACAAGCCGGAGGTTTACATAAGTTTAATAGCTGGAATGGACCTATTCTGACAGATAGTGGAGGTTTTCAGGTGTTTTCATTAGCGGAAAACCGCAAATTGCATGAAGAAGGAGCCGAATTCCGTTCCCACATTGATGGTTCTAAACATTTATTTACTCCGGAAAAAGTAATGGATATTGAAAGAACCATTGGAGCCGATATCATTATGGCATTTGATGAATGTTGTCCAGGTGACGCCGATTATAACTATGCCAAAGAATCGCTGGGACTTACAGAGCGTTGGCTAGATCGTTGCTTTAACCGCTTCAACAGCACTGATCCCATGTATGGATATAACCAAAGCCTTTTTCCGATTGTACAAGGATGTGTTTATCCTGATTTGCGGATACGTGCTGCAGAAAACGTAGCTTCGAAGGGCGCCGATGGAAATGCAATCGGTGGATTGGCTGTAGGTGAGCCTACTGAAAAGATGTACGAAATGATTGAAGTCGTCAACGATATCCTTCCTAAAGACAAGCCACGCTATCTGATGGGAGTTGGAACACCTGTAAATTTATTGGAAGCCATAGAAAGGGGCGTTGATATGTTTGACTGTATCATGCCAACAAGAAACGGACGTAATGGACAGCTTTTCACCAAATATGGAACAATGAATATGCGTAACCAGAAATGGGAAAACGACTTCTCACCTCTTGACACAGAAGGCACATCGTATGTAGACTCGCTTTACAGCAAGGCTTATGTACGACATCTTTTCAAAACAAATGAATTGCTTGGCCTGCAGATAGCTTCAATACATAACTTGGCATTCTATTTATGGTTGGTGGGTGAAGCACGGAAGCACATTATCGCCGGCGATTTCTCAATATGGAAAAGTGGTATGGTTACTCAACTTTCAAACAGATTATAATCCATGAAATTCAAATTGAAACGGATCGACAAATACATTATCAAGCAGTTCCTTGGAACCTATGTATTTGCCATAATGTTGATCATTTCCATTTCGGTTGTGTTCGATATTAATGAGAAAATTGACAAGTTTCTGCAGCCTAACGTTCCGTTGAAAGACATCATTCTGGACTACTACCTGAATTTTATTCCTTATTTTGCAAATCTGTTCAGTCCCCTGTTTACTTTTATCGCCGTAATCTTTTTTACGTCGAAGTTGGCAGACAATTCAGAAATAATTGCAATGTTGGCCAGTGGAATGAGTTTCAGGCGGCTTATGATGCCCTATGCCGTTTCGGCAGCAATCATAGCAACCTTAACATTTGTATTAAACAGTTTTATCATACCCCCGGCAAATAGTACGCGTATCGATTTCCAGAACAAATACATAAAGAATAAGCAAATGTTGTATGCAAAGAACGTACAGCTTGAAGTTGAACCCGGAGTTTTTGCCTATTTCGATCGCTACGAGGCCCGTTCCAATATGGGGTATCGTTTTTCGTTGGAACATTTTAAAGATAAAAAACTAATCTCACGTCTTACAGCCAACTCAATCAAGTATGATTCCCTGTATCAATGGACAGTCATTGATTACATGATACGTGATTTTGAGGGGATGCGCGAAACCATACAAAGCGGCAGTCGTAAAGATACCACCCTTACTATTGTACCTTCCGATTTTCTTATATCGGTTAACGATTGCGAAACGATGACAACTCCACAGTTGGAAGTCTACATCAACCGGCAGAAGAAAAGAGGTATTGGCAATATACAGACATTCCAAATTGAATATCACAAGCGTTTTGCCACAGTGATGGCCGCATTTATTCTTACAACGATTGGAGCATCTCTCTCTTCGCGTAAAATTAAAGGGGGAATGGGACTTAACATCGGGATTGGACTTGCTCTAAGTTTTTCTTATATTCTGTTTATGACTGTAACATCCACCTTCGCTATAAACGGCTATGTTAGTCCGTTTGTTGCCGCTTGGATTCCAAATATTATTTATACGATGATTGCTGTTTTCCTATACAGGAGGGCTCCCAGATAATATAAGAATGAAAATATAAAAAAAGGAGGGTGAATCAATATTGATTCACCCTCTTTGCATACTCATTGTAGATTAATCTTTTCTTAATTCTTCAGGGAGATTTTTTGGAGAAACATTCACTGCGACTATTACACCTTTGTCGTCAATTAAAAAGTTCCTAAATCCTTTTTTCAAGCCATACTTCTTGTACAACTCTGATTCAGCACCCTGTTCGTCACGAAATTGATTTTCCTGATTCAACCCGTCTGCTTTAACTGTTTCTGAGAAAACAGAAGGACTCTTGTCGTAAGAGATTGAAATCATTTCAATTTCTGATGAATTCAACTTGTTAACCTCATTCCACAACTGAATGTTTCGCGCCCTGGATTCCGCATCATACGCAGCCCAAAAATTTAACAGCGTGTATTTGCCGGAATGATTCTGGAAACGTACCTCACGGCCGTTATCCATGGACTCTATTCTCGGAGCAAGATTTCCCGGAGTGTTACCTTCGGACAGACTCGCTTTTTTTGTAGAAGCAGACATAGTCAATATACCTGCAAATACAAGGAGAACATAAGCTCTAACCTTCATAATGTAATTTTTACGTTAAACTTAATCGATTTGCAACATAACTTTCAAGCAAACAATTCCTTCATTTCCGAAGGCTGCATATCATTTTATCACAAAACCGACTCCTGATTTTCAGGAAAGTAAAACGGTCCTATCTTTCTCTAAAGAATAGTTTCTGTCGTTTTACGGCGGCAAATATAGGTGCAAATTGGTTTACAGTCCAAATCTTAAACCAATTTTCTGCATAAAAACAACTTTTTTTATATGTTTTATAGAACAAAACACGCCACTCAAAGGTGTTATTTAACATGTAAACAAACCTAAATAGTCTGGCTTAAACTATAAAACGATTGAAAATATTAATGCGAAAGGGTTACAGAGTAAGGTAAAATATAAATTAAAAAAACTCTTCGTGTTCATACACATGCTTTGATTGGGTTAAATGCGAACCATCGCAGTAGGGTTGGTTTTTGGAATTGCCACATCTGCATATAGCACACATATCCCTTACTACAACCATTCCATCGGGAGTTGTAACCTTAACAGGTCCATGTATTACAACCGGACCTTTTTCAATAATCTTCACTTCAACAATTGATTGTTTGCTCTCGTTATCTCCCATAGGATTCTGATTGGAATTTTATCAACCTACAGTTATAACATAGTGAGAGTTTGATATGTTTACGCTTTTTTTGTCATAATCTGCAACACAAGCTTGTCGGTAGCCTCCATCCCTATCGACCCAATAGCCGTTAAATTGGCAATAGACTTGTCAACATCGTCGTCTATAATACCTTCAGAAGAGGTAACCACCTTATTTTCTATCGCCATAAGGGCCGAAAGCATGGCCGTAGAAACGCCGCTGGATACTTTCATGGCACAACTTGGCTTAGCCCCATCACAAATCATACCTGTGATGTTTCCAATCATATTTTTTATGGCATAGGATAATTGCAACTTACTCCCTCCCATCAGGTAAGTTATTCCACAACTCGCTCCTGTAGCAGCGACTACACATCCGCATAAAGCAGATAAACGGCCCAAACTCTGTTTAATATAAATAACCATCAGGTGGCTTAAAGTAAGAGCCCTTATTAGTTGCTCCTGCGAACATTTAATATCGTCGGCAAAACTTAACACAGGTAACGTAGCGGCTATTCCCTGGTTTCCACTCCCCGAATTACTCATTACTGGAATAAAAGCGCCATCCATTCGGGCATCGCATGCTGCAGCAGTCATAGAAAGCATATGCGTAAAAGCCGAATCTCCCAAATACTTTTTCCCATTTACTCCAGACACTGTTTTACAAACAGTGTGTCCATAGCTTCCATTAATTGATGAAATGGCAGCACGACGATTAAGTTCGGCCGATTCAAGGATAAATTCAAGGTCGTGAACAGGCGTTTGGGTCGCAAAATCGAATACTTTGGAGAAGGTCAATGCGACTTCGTCTTCCTGAAGGTTGGTATCAAGTGTATCGCTTTCTTGTTTATCAAATTGTTTTTCGCCGTTCTTTTCAACCAAAACCACCTGTGTATGCTCTTTCTGAATAATTACTTTTGAATATTCGGCCTCATAACGACAGATTACTTCTATATATAGCTTATCAACATTATCTTTCAATGATATATCAATACATCGTTTCTCAATCATATTTTTTCCTTCTTCAAGACTTTGAGGAGTAATATCTCTCAATACCTCCAGTCCGTATTCGGATTTACCAATCAAAGCTCCTAAAGCAACAGCAATAGGCAACCCAATCATTCCTGTTCCGGGAATACCAACACCCATTGCATTCTTAAGAACATTTGCACTAAGAAATACTTCTATTTTCTGAGGTGTTTTGGCTAGAGTTTCAGATGCTTTAGCTACTGCAAGTGCCACGGCCATAGGCTCGGTACATCCAATGGCGGGAACCACTTCGCGTTTAATTAGTTCTATGATCTGTTTCTGTATTGTAATATCCATATGTAATTCATGCTTATTTGTGTTATGCAAAGGTATCTAATATTTCTTTCAGCTCCATATAAATAGTATCAATTTGTATAATCAGACAGTCTGTAATACTTTTGTAATATTTATTTCATTACGCCGAAACAAAATAAGAGTTCTTTTGCATAAAATAATTATTTTTGTAATAAACTATTTAACATATTGAATTATGGCAACTACCCGTATTCTTGTTGTAGATGATGAAGAAGATTTGTGCGAAATATTAAAATTTAATCTCGAAATTGAGGGTTACGATGTTGATACCGCATTTAGCTCCGAAGATGCCCTGAAATTAGATATAAGCTCCTATAATTTATTACTTCTGGATGTAATGATGGGAGAAATATCCGGATTCAAGTTGGCAAACATGCTTCGGAAAAATGAAAAGACAGCCAAAATGCCCATCATATTTCTGACGGCCAAAGATACGGAAAATGATCTTCTTACCGGTTTCAATCTGGGTGCCGACGATTACATCTCCAAACCTTTTTCAATTCGTCAGGTTGTTGCCCGGGTTAAGGCCGTATTAAGACGTACAGCATCCAAACCTCTTGAACAAGAACCCGAATTATTAGCCTACGAGACTCTGATTCTGGACACCAAGCGCATTAAAGCTTCCGTAAACGGAGAAGAGGTTCCTTTAACAAAAAAAGAATTCGAAATTTTAAAGCTGTTGCTCGAAAATAAAGGAAATGTATTTTCAAGAGAAGAGATTTTATCGCGCATATGGAAAGACGAAGTGTATGTTCTTGATCGCACGATTGATGTAAATATTACCCGGCTACGAAAAAAAATAGGTATCTACGGTAAAAACATAGTTACCAGACTTGGTTTTGGTTATTGTTTTGAATATTAAAGTAACGAAGATGGTTCAAATTGAAAAAACAACCGATAACAGAATTCCATTTAGCCAGCGTCTGTTTTGGTCGGTCTTCTCCATGTTTCTTGGATTTACATTTTGCTTCCTGCTATTTCAGTTTCAGCGCGAAAAAGAATTTTCGCAGGATAAGCTTAATAAAGTCCTCGAAAATTACAATTATCAAATTTACCAACGCACCCATCAGTCGGCCAATATAGATTCTACATTAGCTCAGTTTCTGACTGAAATTCCGCAAAAAGAGCTTAGAATTACGATTATTGATCCTACGGGATTGGTTGTATTCGACAACATCCATCCGGAAGAATTAAACAATCACAACAACCGAAGTGAAGTTAAAAGTGCAAGAATAAACAATAAAGGATTTGCCATCCGCAAGTCTACTACAACCGGATTACGCTATTTCTATTCGGCCAATTTGATAGATAATTATATCTACCGTTCGGCATTACCTTATGATACGTACGTAAAAAGCGAACTATCTATCGATAAGGATTTTATATACTTTATGATTCTGATGACTACCATCTTCTTTATCGTCCTTTCCCGGTTTACTTTTAGCATCGGACGTACGATTTCCAAGCTGCGGAATTTTGCCCATGTGATGGAAAAAGACAGGGTTGTGGAGACTGCCTACACATTTTCCAATGATGAATTAGGTGATATTTCGCAGAATATAGTTACACTTTATCATAAGCAGCAAATAGCTAAAGATGCATTGTCGATGGAAAGAGAAAAGCTGATCAAACATTTTCAGTATTCGAAAGAGGGGTTTGCCATGTTTTCTGGCGAAGGCAAGGAAACCTTATCCAATATTCTTTTCAATCAATATATAAATGTAATATCCGATAAACAGATCAAAAATGCGGAAGAAGCTATTTCCATCCCGGAAATGGAACCGATAAGAAGTTTTCTGAGACGTAGTATGGTTGACCCGAATCGTAAAAGAAAAGTGCTTAGAGAATCGCTTACTGTCGATAAAAACGGAAAGATTTTTCTCATTGAATGTATTTTATTTCTGGATAACAGCTACGAATTGTCAATAAGCGACATTTCGCGTCAGGAAGAAGAGAGCCGGATGAAACGTCAGCTTACCCAGAATGTAGCGCACGAACTTAAAACACCTGTAAGCAGTATTCAGGGATACCTCGAGACCATTATCGCCAATCCTAATCTGGCACCTGAGAAACGACAGTTTTTTATAGAACGTTGCTATTCACAAAGTACCCGACTAACAGGATTGCTAAGGGATATTTCCGTTCTGAATCGCCTGGATGAAGCGTCTGACATGTTTGACCTGAGTGAAATCAGTATCAAAAGATTACTAGGCGAAATACAAAAGGAGTGTTCAAAAGAATTAGCCGAAAAGAGAATTGAAACCAATATTATTCTTCCAGGCAATCCCGTAATTTACGGAAATTACTCCTTATTATATTCAATCTTCCGGAATCTGTACGACAATGCCATCGCTTATGCCGGCGAAGGGATAACTATTACAGTTAATTGTTACAAAGAAGATCCGAAGTATTACTATTTCAGTTTTGCCGATAATGGTATAGGAATAAGCGAAGAACATATAAATCGCATATTTGAACGGTTTTACAGAGTAGATAAAGGTAGAAGCCGAAAGGTAGGCGGAACAGGACTTGGCTTGTCAATCGTAAAGAATGGTGTTAACTTTCACAAAGGACAAATCCTTGCCAAAAATCGCCCCGAGGGAGGATTAGAGTTTTTATTTACCCTAAAGAAGCGAGTGTAAACGAAGAATAGTTTTTTTCATTACGAAGATCTAATCGTTGGACCATGGTTGAAATATCGTTGAACCATGGTCCAACGATATCTTGACCTAGGTTCAACGATAAATAGACCATGGTCCAACGATTAGCTTATATAAGTAAAAAAAATAGATTATGGCAGGAATCTGCCTAAGTTCTCAATAGTCCAATTGTTGTTAATTACTACAAAATTGTTTTGAAGTACTTTATAGTTTCTTTTAGTCCCTCTTCCAGATTAACTTTAGGCTCCCACCCTCCCAGTTTTTCTTTAGCAAGAGTAATATCCGGTTTACGTTGTTTGGGATCGTCACCCGGTAAAGGCCTGAAAACAATTTTAGATTTAGTACCAGTCATCTCAATCACCTTTTGGGCCAACTCAAGCATAGAGAATTCTCCCGGATTTCCGATATTAACCGGACCCGTAAAATCATCGTCCGTTGGCATCATACGTACCATCCCTTCAATCAGGTCGTCTACATACTGAAAACTACGGGTCTGCGTGCCATCGCCATAAATTGTAATGTCGTTGCCTTGCAATGCCTGAACTATAAAATTAGATACAACACGCCCATCATTGGCGCTCATATACGGGCCATAGGTATTAAATATCCGGATTATCTTTATACGGACATCATTCTGCCGATGGTAATCCATGAAAAGGGTTTCGGCACATCGCTTTCCTTCGTCGTAACAGGAACGGGGACCAATCGGATTTACATTACCCCAATAACTTTCGGTCTGCGGATGCACAAACGGATCTCCGTATACTTCGCTAGTTGACGCCTGTAATATTTTGGCTTTTTTTCGTTTTGCCAGTCCAAGCATATTAATAGCTCCCATAACAGAAGTCTTAACTGTCTGAATGGGGTCTTCCTGATAATACACAGGAGAAGCCGGACAAGCCAGGTTGTAAATCTCTTCAACCTCGGCCGAAAAGGGAGTGGTTATATCATGACGTACAAATTCGAAAAAAGGATTCTGCTGAAGATGGAGTATGTTTTTTACAGATCCGGTAAAGAAATTATCCAGACAGATCACGTAATTGCCTTCCTTCAATAAGCGGGCACACAAGTGCGACCCAATAAAACCGGCTCCCCCGGTTACCAGTATTTGCTTCATTTTATCAATTTTTTAATAATCCATACGATAAGGAATAGCCGATCTGAACTTAGCTGCATCTAAGTAAGGCATTTTAGGATATATCAAATCCAGGTATCTCAAATCTGGTATACCCGGAACAACCTCTACCCTAACCCTTTCAATTCCTTTACTTATAAAGCCCAGCAATTCGGCAGCACTATAGGAAACATCGATAATTCGGCTTTTTCGTCGCGGTCCGCGATCTGTAACACATACAATAACACTTTTGAGATTGCTTAAATTTGTAACGCGAAGAAAGGTTCCGAAAGGATGGGTACGATGAGCTGCAACTAACTCCTCTGCATCATGAATCCGTCCGCTGGACGAAACTTTTCCATGAAACCGTTTGTGATAATAGGATGCAAGCCCCTCTTCTTGTGCGTGTAAACCATCCAGACTAAACCAGACAAGAATTGATAAAGAAAGAAATCGCATTAGATTAGCCATAAATCAGCTTGTTATTGTACGCAAATGTAATTTTATTTTCTTAAAAACAACCAATCCTATCTCATTTCTTTCATTATAAAAGCCTATATATTGATAAAACAGTGTATTTTTGTATTTTATAATATGTAAAATAAAAAGTTGAACAAAATGTTTAAGAACAAGACCCTTTGGATTATTATTGCCGTTGTTTTAGTGCTTTTCTTTTGGGTGAGAGGAGTCTATAACTCAATGGTCACTCAGGATGAAAGTGTAAAAACAGCCTGGAGCCAGGTAGAAAATCAGTATCAGCGAAGATTAGATCTGATTCCGAATCTGGTAAATACAGTAAAAGGATATGCATCACACGAACGGGCCACACTTGAGGGCGTAATAAACGCACGTGCAAATGCAACGAAAACAACCATCGACCCTACCAACCTTAATGAAGAAACTATGAAACAGTTTCAGGCTGCTCAAGGCGAACTTAGCAGTGCTTTATCCCGGTTAATGGTTGTGGTTGAACGTTATCCCGATTTGAAGGCTAACCAGAATTTTATGGAATTGCAAGCACAGCTGGAAGGTACAGAAAACAGAATTTCGGTAGAACGTAAGCGCTTCAATGAAGTTGCACAAAATTACAATACCAATATCCGTAGTTTTCCTACTAATATTCTGGCCGGTATGTTTGGATTTCAGCCTAAAGCTTACTTCGCAGCCGAATCCGGTGCAGAAAAAGCTCCAACCGTTGAATTTTAATGTATAAACTATGCTTTTAAATAAGATTAAATTCACAAGCAGACGGGTTGCCGGTCTGCTTGTGTTATTTTTGGCAATCAGTAGCTTTTATTCGTCAGTACAGGCTGCTTCATACACCGTCGAGACAGTCCCCAATGCTCATTTAAGCGACCGGAGCAACAGGGTTAGCAATCCGGATGGTATCATATTACCGGAGGATGTTGCCACTATCAACCAAATGCTTCAGCTTGTAGAGGATTCGCTGTCCATCGAAGTTGCTGTGGTAGCCATTGAGTCGATTGGAGATAATGATGCCCGCATGTTTGCAACGGATTTATTTAAACATTGGGGTATTGGGAAAAAAGGAGAAGACAACGGACTACTTATATTGCTTGTAACAGACCCGGCACAACGTGCTGTCGTATTTGAGACTGGCTATGGCATTGAAGGAATTTTGCCTGACGCTATTTGCTACCGGTTACAACAAAACTATATGATCCCAGATCTGAAAGCTGGAAATTTTAGTCAGGGTATGGCTAAAGGTGTTGCCGCAGTGGGAGAATATTTACTGTCGGGTGACTATCAGCGATCAACAGATTATCAACCGGAAGGTCAATCTGATGATATAGGCGTTTTGATCGGCACAATCTTTCTCTTTATGATTATGATTGTAGGAATGTCATACTTTATGAAAAGAAGGCCTCGCCTCTGTCCTAGATGCGGGAAGAAGACTCTTGTTTATCAGGGTACACGTACTGTACAGGCGGCTACTTACCAATCATCCGGACTTGCAGAAGAAATCTACGTCTGCAAAAACTGTAGTCACACTGATAAAAGAGACGTGATTCTAAGTCGGCTAACCCGCTCCAAAGGTCCGATTATCGGAGGAGGTATCGGTGGATTCGGCGGGGGTATCGGTGGTGGATTTAGCGGAGGCGGAGGTTCCTGGGGAGGAGGAAGCTCTGGTGGTGGTGGATCTATCAGCCGTTTCTAATCGCTCTGATGTGATAAAGACTGTTTAGACTTACAATGAACATCACTCACAACATCAAATACTTACAGTCACTTCAAATCTGACCGGTTGTTATTAGTTCAAACTGGGAATGGATTCTATTTTGCATAGAAGCATTCCCAGTTTGTTTTTTTACTCATTACTGTTCCCTCCTTTTAAAAATCAACTAATACAAGAAATAGATAAATCCAACCTTTCAAAGACTATAAAAATCATTCAAGACATCCCTTACTTTCTCGGGAGTCATCCTTACATAAACCTTTTTGCCCACAAGCACAACCGGCGAAAAACCGCAGGCGCCTACGCATCTGAGGCAATCCAGCGAGAATAATCCATCTGCCGTTGTTTCTCCAACCTTAATCTTAAGCAGATTTTTAAATTCATCCAACACCTTTTCTGCTCCTCTTACATAGCAGGCTGTTCCTAAACACACTGATATGGGATATTTCCCTTTGGGAGCCATAGTAAAGAAGGAATAGAAAGTAACAACTCCGTACACCTTGGATAGAGGTATTCTGAGTTGTTCTGCAACAATCTCCTGCACCTCTTTAGGAAGATAGCCAACAAGTTCCTGTACGGCATGTAAAATATTGATCAGCTCTTTGGGATCATTATCGAACTTTCCGCAAATTGTTTTCAGGGATTCGATAGTGGAAGCCGACAAACAGATGGCTCCATTCTCTTTGGTTGATTCGTGATATACCGGATAGACACCTACAATTTTCCTTCGGTTGGTGTAATGAGTATGTAGCAGCCTATGCGAAACAGGTCCGCAGGGAGTTCCCAGAAAGTCGGCATATAGCTTTTGCACGGAAGGGTTCTCGTGACTTTTACGCAGGCTCTTCTGCCGGTCGGCATCATACAAAGCGGCTGCACGTTTCTTTATAACAGACATATCACCGTGGTGAAAAGGCTGGCCACCACCGCCTATACACCCACCCGGACAAGCCATCACTTCCACAGCATGAAAATCGGATGTTCCGTTGAGGATACTTTCTGCCAGCTTTCGCGCATTGCCTAAGCCATGAGCAATACCCAACTTTATCTGGACACCATCAAAATCTATTGTAGCCTTTTTTATCCCTTCAAATCCGCGAAGTTCCTGAAAATCTATTTTTGGAGCCGGCTTACCGGTATAGATGGAATAAGCCGTACGTACAACCGCTTCCATCACCCCTCCTGTTGCACCGAATATAGTTCCCGCACCGGTAGATTCGCCTAAGGGAGAATCGAAATCGCTTTCGGGTAATGATTGGAAATCAACGTTAGCAAAACGGATAAGTCGCACCAATTCACGCGTATATAATACGTAATTTACATCCGGATCGCCTTCGACTGACATATCCTCGCGCATACACTCGTACTTTTTGGCCAGGCATGGCATTAAAGAAACAACCACAATATCTTTACGGGGTCTATTGAGTTTTTTTGCAAAATAGTTTTTTATCACCGCCCCCATCATTTGTTGTGGACTTTTGGCTGTGGATAGGTTATCTATAAGTTCCGGATAGTTTTGCTCAACAAAATTAACCCATCCCGGACAACAACTGGTCATCAGGGGAATTCTGGCATCTGCTTTACCTTCAATAAGATGGGTTAAACGCCCTAAAAGCTCGGTACCTTCTTCCATAATGGTAAGATCTGCCGCGAAATCGGTATCAAAAACATAATTGAAACCAATGGCCCGCAACGCAGAAACCATTTTACCGGTCACCACCTGGTCAGATTCCATGCCAAAAGCTTTCCCCAAGGCTGTGCGTACTGCTGGAGCAGTCTGAGCAACAACAACTTTAGAAGAATCTGCCAAAACATCAAGCACCTGGTCGACACTGCTTTTACCTCCTAACGCCCCAACAGGACAAATAGCCACACATTGTCCGCAATAAGTACAGTTGCCTAACTCTATATCTTCGCCAAAACCCGTAGAAATAATTGAATTGAAGCCTCTGTTTATAGCAGAAATTGCCCCAACAGACTGTACACTGTTACACATTGTCTCGCACCTGCGGCACATGATGCATTTGTCCAGATCACGCACAATAGCCGGAGACACATCCGGTGAGAATGTAGATTTCTCACCCGGATAACGGATTTCTCTGATCCCAAGCTCCGATGCTACATTCTGTAACTCACATTGCCCATTCTTGCGGCAAGTAAGACATTCGAAAGGGTGATTAGAGAGGATTAGCTCCATAATGGTACGACGGGCATTCAATACACGGGGATTATGTGTCCGAACAACCATACCTTCGGCACAAAGCGTTTTGCAGGAAGGCATCAGTTTTTTATTACCGGCTATTTCAACCACACAGATTCTGCAGCTTCCCGGACTATTTTCGTAATGCAACTCATCCAGCTTCATAAAGCATAGCGTAGGAATCTTTATACCCACACTTTTAGATGCCACAAGAATAGTAGTTCCTTCCGGTACAATCACCTCTTTATTATCTATTGTCAATTTAATTGTTCCCATACATAGCCCTCCTAGTAAACATATATTGCACCAAAACGACATTTCTCAAGACAACTTCCGCAACGGATACATATATTCGGATCGATAATATGCGTAGCCTTCCGTTCGCCAGCAATGGCATGAACAGGACAGACGTGGGCACATAAAGTGCATCCGGTACACTTTTTAGGATTGATGTAATACACCGTAAGATCACGACATTGATGAGCCGGACAACGCTGTTCTGTTACATGCGCAACATATTCGTCGTAAAAATTATCGAGAGTAGATAATACCGGATTAGGAGAAGTCTGCCCCAAACCGCAAAGTGAAGTATCTTTAATTACTTGTCCGAGGTCCCGTAATTTTCGTAGATCCTCTTCAGTTCCTTTGCCCGATGTAATTTTATTGAGGATTTCAAACAAACGTTTATTGCCAATTCTGCATGGTGAACATTTACCACAGGACTCTTCAACGGTAAATCCCAAATAAAATTGAGCCATGGCTACCATACAATCATCCTCGTCCATAACGATCATCCCTCCGGACCCCATCATCGAGCCGGCAGCCTGCAGCGTATCATATTCTATGGGCAAATCAAGATGCTTTTCAGTAAGGCATCCCCCGGAAGGTCCGCCTGTCTGAATGGCTTTAAATTTTTTCCCATTTTTAATTCCGCCCCCTATTCCATAGATAATCTCACGCAAGGTAATTCCCATAGGAACTTCTATAAGTCCCACGTTGTTTATTTTACCTGCCAGCGCAAATACCTTGGTACCCTTACTTTTCTCCGTACCTATTTTGTTATACCAATCCGCACCTTTCAGAATTATGGTAGGAATGTTGGCAAAAGTCTCTACATTATTAACATTGGTAGGAAATCCGAGGTACCCCTCTTCACTTGGAAAGGGAGGTTTAACAGTTGCCTCCCCCCTTTTTCCTTCCATACTGTGAATCAGGGCAGTTTCTTCACCGCATACAAAAGCTCCGGCTCCATACTTAATGTCAATATCAAACGAAAAATCGGTCCCCATTATATTCTTCCCTAGCAACCCATATTCGGTAGCCTGACTGATGGCAATACGGAGCCCTTCAACCGCCATCGGATATTCGGCTCTGATGTAAACCAACCCCTTGGCTGCACCAGTACAATAACCGTTTATTGCCATTGCTTCAATTACCGAATGAGGATCACCTTCTAAAATCGACCGGTCCATAAATGCTCCGGGATCACCTTCATCGGCATTGCAAACCACATATTTTGGCGATTTAACCGCTTTTCTGGTAATCTGCCATTTTAATCCGGTAGGAAATCCACCCCCTCCCCGTCCCCTTAGTCCGCTTTCAATAATCTCTTGAATAACCTCCTCGGGAGTAGATTGGGTAAGAACCTTGGCTAATGCTGCATATCCATTTCTGGCAATGTATTCATCTATTGATTCAGGATTTATCATTCCGCAATTTCTTAAAGCAATCCGCATCTGGGGTTTGTAGAAACTCATCTGCTCCGGATTACGGATTACCTGATTTCTATCGGCATCTAAGGATAAAAGCCTCTCAAGATACATCTTTTTAACGAAGTGCGTATGAATCAACTCATCGGCATCTTCCGGCTTTACCTGCACATAAAAGGTATTGTCCGGTACTACTTTAACAATCGGCCCTTGTGCGCAAAATCCGAAGCAGCCAGTCAAAATTACCTGAATCTGCTCTTCCAGACCTTCTTTCCGTATAGCCGACTGTAATTTTTCTATAAGCATGTCGCTTTGAGATGCTTTGCAACCACCTCTTCCACACACTAAAAGAATACTTTTATTTTGAAATTCTTTCGGGGAAGTAAAATCTGAATTCTCTTCGGGATTTGGATCTGTTTCCCGAATACGCATCAATTTACGAAGAGATTCGTATAAATGTTGTAAATCTGCAGGTGTCTGTATTTTCTTCATAGGGAAAATAATTTAAGGTTTGCACAACAGACATATCACAAATATACACAAATTTTCTCTGATTACATCAAAACCAGAGGTAAAAACAAAATGAAATTAAAAATATTTAAATCAAGTGTTACAAGGAAGTTTTAGCTTACAATTTTATTCCATTGCACCGCTTTGAAGTACTTTAGAATGTGGAGGCACACTGTGTGTCAACCAGATGTTACCACCAATAACAGAGCCTTCTCCAATAGTTATTCTGCCAAGGATGGAGGCATTTGAATAGACTGTAACCCAGTCTTCCAAAATGGGATGTCTGGGCACATCCAAAGGCAGGCCCTCGTTATCAAGGATAAAATTCTTAGCCCCAAGTGTAACCCCCTGATACAAACGGACATGGTTGCCGATAACCGCAGTTTTACCGATAACAACTCCCGTACCATGATCAATACTGAAATACTCTCCTATTTTGGCTCCCGGATGTATATCTATACCCGTATTGGAATGGGCTATTTCTGTGATAATACGAGGTATTACAGGCACCCCAAGATTTAAAAGGCAATGGGCTACCCGTTGATGAAGTATAGCCTGTATGGCCGGATAGCAAAATATTATCTCGCTCAGACTTTTTGCTGCAGGATCTCCATCTAATATCGCTTTAATATCTGTCGACAATAAATATTTAATATGTGGAATATGATTAATAAACTCTACGGCAATATTGGAAGAACGTTCTTTTGAATCTGAACACCCTTCAACTTCAAAGCATAACCCATGAAAGATTTGCTCTTGCAATAAATCGTAAAGTTGTTCCAAATGAACACCCATATAATATTCCATCGAATGTTCTTTAGCCTCTTGTTCAGTACCAAAGAAACCGGGGAAAATTATCTTTTTCAATAAATGCATTATCTTTTTAAGCTCATCTACCGAAGGCGATGGCTTTTGATGCAGTGGAATATATTTATACTCCGGCAAGTTGGAGGTAGATAATTTCGTTACGTTTTTTTGAATTTCCTCCAAAATCTGACTTCTGTTCATAATTAATTATCCCAAATGGGATCATATTTTTTCATAGACGTCGAAAAAACACTCATTCCTATATATATTGAACCATTAAGCAACATCATACTATGGCCTTCATCTTTATACCCTCCAAGTGTACTTTTACTCGTCCAGACTTTTTGTTTTATATTATACTCCCAAATTCTGTTGTTGGAGTCAATTACATAAAGTAAATCATTCAGTATTACTCCACTGCTTATAGTCCCGGCAAGATTAGGAATTTCAGTTTCTTCCTTCCATGTACTCATATCACCGGACGAAATCCATAAGGTCTTGGTGGAAGTCGACTCGCCTGTTTGTCCCAACCCTGCAAAGATAGTATCATTTTTACTCAGAACAATGCCTCCATAATGACTAGTGGGGAAATTCTCTATTTGTTGCCATTGACCACTATTGATATTATACCTCCAAACCTCATTTAAAATAGCATTGGTTGTGCGTCCTCCTATAACATAGCCATAGGTTACAGACCCCTTTGATTGGACGGTTGCTTTAGCACTCCATCTGGGTGTTCCAGGAAAAGGTGGCAATATTTCCCATTCATTAAGAGAAACCTTATATTTATAAAATTCAGTAGTTGGCTGACCTGGATTAACTAATCCGCCTAATAAATAAGCTGTTGCATCTGTCGAAAACGCTGTCACAAATTTTCTTCCTCCAAGAGGAAAAATATTTCTATCTCGCCATGAATTAGATATCGGATCAAATTCCCAAACTACATTGCTGTATGATTGACCTACATCCCCCCCAACTAAATAAGCCCGGCCGTACGAACTGAAAGCAGCTGCTCCAGTAGGTCGATAACTTGTGAAAGGAGCCATATCAGTAAATACTGGTGGAGCAGGAAAAATGACTTCTTCTCCATATGAAGTGCCTATACTGTTTGTAGCAAATGCTCTAATATGATATATTTTTCCTCCATTGATTTTTTCTAAATAACCAGAAAAAGCACCTGTACCTGGTGTAAAGTTGAATACATTATCCTGTATTGTAGGTTCATTGCTAAAGGACCAACAAATTCCCCGGGCTGTAATCTCAGAATAACCCATATCTACTACTATCCCCCCAACTTTAACCTTTCCATCTTTATTATCATTAAAAATCGAAGTTTTAACTGTTGGTAGAGCGTTCAGAGTTGTAAATTGGATTGAGTCACTATATTGTACGCCATAACTGTTAACAGCAAACGATCGTGCATAATAGGTTGTATTTGCCTGTAGATTCTTGATCGTTGTAGAAAATTTGCCTTTTCCGGATCCTACATGGACTGTATCATCTTTAATTGATACAGATGCAGATTCCGAAAAACAAAATCCACGTACAGCAGTTGAATCCCCCTCGTTAACGACCTCCGATTCCAGATCAACATCATACGTTCTTACCTGTAAAAGTTTCAATAGAGCAATAGTAGGCATTCCAGAAGTGGTTACAACAGTTTTTTCTTCTCCGTATGCCGTACCTTTAGCATTAATAGCATAAGCCCTAAGATAATATGTTTTATTGGCAGAAAGACCTTTTACTTCCGCAGTGAATGAACCTAGTCCATTTCCGGCAGGCACCTTGTTAACAGCCGATACCGGAGAAGATGTACCCCAGCAAATTCCTTTCTCTGTGACTTCTGCGCCATTTGCCTGTAGAACAGCTCCCGAAACTGTAATAGTGGTAGCAGAGTAAGACTCTACCGAAGAGGTTTCCACCTCTGGAGTTCTGGCATTGAATACTTCATCTGGTACCGATGGATCATCCAAACACGATTGAAAAATAAATAATCCAGTCAGTAATGACAGAAACAATCTTGTATATAGTTTTGAAGTTGTATCCATATTTTTAAAATATTAATCCAATACCTGCATTTAAATCGGCAAATTCTAAATTAATCGAGTTACAGCCCACACTAAAATAAAAGTTCTTACTCACTTTTACAATCGCATCTGCATCTGTTTCTATCCCCTTATAGGATCCGGTTACATTTTCACACCAAAGCTCTGTTGTTAAACTATTGTTTGAATAGCTATAGGCTGTGGCATGCCATTGTAATTCACGTTCGCCATACCCTACCCCAACTGAAGCGGACAACCAAGGCAAGATTTTTACAATCAATCCCCCTGTAATTCCAAAACGGGAAATACGTTCTCGGTCAAATTTATAATAAGCACCTTCCGTATAGTTTAAAATACCAGATTCATTACAGTCGACTGTTGTTTTACCAAATGTCATATTTGACTTCAATCGCAAATAACCGCCCCATCGTTTACCAAGTAGGCCAAACGTTATTCCATAGGGTGCAGACGGAGTAAAATTATAACCTATGATCAGATTCAGCGGTGTTGGTTTTTCTTTAGGTGAAGGTAAACGTTTCTCTAAAGCGGGCAATTGTTCCTCTGGCTTTGACAATTTTGACAACTGTTCTTCCCAATAATTTGCCAGCTCCGGACTCTCGGGTGTACCTATACCATGTTCGTAATAAAGGATGAGCCGGGCTATTGAAGCAGTATCATTCTCCGTCGCTTTTATATTGAGACAATTCAGGCATTTAGTCATTAAGCTACGCATCGGAATCCGAAACTGTTCGTTTTCAATCCAGATAGTCGTCAGCTTATCAATACTATAACTATCGCAAAACGAAACTCCTTCTTCGAACCACATTTTGGCATCAGCAAGATCATTTCTGGATAATGCCTCATTTCCTTTTTCATTATATTCAGTCAGCCTTTGAGCACTAAGGTTTAAAGGCCCAATAATTAAAAACAACAATAAAAGAAAACGACTCATAGGTTTCAAGTATTAATAGTATGTAACGCCTTTACTCACCAGTTCGCATGATGAATTATATATATCAAAAAGATTATCTTCACGTTCAAAAGCTCTACCCTTTTCAGCCTTTCCAACACTTAGATATACACATGGTATGCGATCGATCCCTTTTGAATCAATAGCTCCGTATTTACCAGTTGATTTGTTTCTAACTATCATGTAATTTCCAAAAGGCATTTTCTCTTCGTACAAAGATCTCCTATTAGAAATCACACTTTGTTCTTCCATTGAATCACAGGTAATTAATAAACGCAAAATTTCTTCTGTTAATGAGAGTTCTTTAGCCTTATTAAAATCATTCCTCGCGCCCTGATAATCACCTTTAGCCAATTTCTTCTTTCCTAAATCAAGTAGACTGGCATAATCAGTATCCGGTGTTTTAGCCGGTACAGGTTGCACATCGGGTTCGTTAACAGACGTAATATTATCCTTTATTGTCTGATCAAGAGGAGTCACAGTTAAAAGGGAAGAATTGTTTTTATGTTCTTCCGCATTATTCAATACCAATGTATCCGTATTCTTGCGATTATCCTCCGAAACTGTCAAAGGCTTTTTGTCATCTATCGGCTCTGGAATGTTATCGGAGTTCCTTGATTTTAAATTTATAAAATACAGAACTGTTCCAACGCAAACAAAAATAATCAACGAGATTAAAATTGGTTTAAAATAATTCCTACGTTTAACAGGTCCTCCCTCCAGTTCATCTACATTTCCTCTTTCAAGTATTGTATCGTCATCCGGATTAGAGACAGGCTCTTCATTGCCTTGTAAAATAGTCTTTGTATTTTCATGAGTCGGTTCCTCCAGATCAACCCTTCGGGTTAGCGTATAAAGTTCCGTAGCATCATCCGCCTGGGATGTACCATTCACCCCATTAGTCTTCTCTCTAACCTCTCTTTCAGGGGAAGGTCCCAATGCCAATATCATCTCATTAACAGATTGAAAGCGGTCGGCTTGAACTATAGCCATCGCCTTCATAATAGCCTCTTCTGTTCTTTCAGAAATTGAAGAATTAAGCTCAGATGGTTTTTGCAAAGGCTTAGCGGCACGTAGAATTGATTCGGTAGGTATTTTACCAGTCAACAGATTATACATAGTAGCACCCAGCGAATATATGTCCGGACAGGGAGAGAAATTCTGAGTTCCTTCATCGTCATATTGCTCCACAGAAGCAAATCCTTTGGAAAGAGTAAGCATCGTTGTGCTCGTTTCCTGTTGAAACAAATCATATCGTTTACTAACTCCGAAATCGATTAAACGGGCATTGTCGTCCTTGTCGATTAATATATTACTGGGCTTGATATCCAGGTGGAGTATACTTTTCTCGTGAACAAACTGAAGGGCATGAGCAATTTGGTGTGTATAAAAAAGAACCGTATTTTCGGAAAGTCTTCCCTCCTTTTCAAGTAAGTACTTCAATGAATACCCTTGAATATATTCCATGGCGATGTAAGCTGTATCGTTCTCTTCAAAAACTTCAAGCACATTAACGATATGTGGATGATGTACATCCGACAATATTTTCGCCTCTTTAATTAACTTCTCTTTAAATTTTTCAAATAAAGCTCTTCCTGTTTCCGAATGAACCTTTACAGCAAAGGTTTCTTCATCCCGATAACAGTAATCTTTAAAAAAATATTCTTTGATACAAATAGGAACTTCCGTCTTGACTTTACCCAACGATCCCTTAACCTCGGTAAACCATACACCTTTGTATGTTATACCAAAGCCTCCTCGGCCAACGGTTTCAGTTAGCTGATATTTCCCTTTTTGAAGATAATGCCCAGTTGGTAATTCCATCAGTACTAAAGTAAAGATTCATCTTGACAAATTTACTGATTTTATATGAAAGAATAAAAAAATGAGAGTATAAAATGCTTGATAGAAACGGTTTCCTGAACATTATTCACTGGAATAATGAAAAATGAAAAGTTATCTCTGGATATATTGTTGCACGCTTCAAGAACTTCTGTCTTAAGCAAATCTGAAGAAACATTTTTTTCAAATAAACCGGATAAAGCCTTGTCATCAAAACATTCCATAACCCCATCAGAACACATAAAGAAATAATCACCGGGAGTTACATTCGTAATCAATGTAACTTCAGCCTGAACCGGATTTTCTGTTCCGCTTATCGCTTTTAATATCACATTTTTTTGTGGATGACTGCTAACCTCTTCCGGTTTTATGCGTCCGAGTTTAACCAGGGAATTGACAAGAGAGTGATCAACGGTTTCATGTAAAATCTGCCCCTTTCTGAATTGATAAATCCTACTATCCCCAATATGAGCAAGCGTCATACCATTGGTTCCAACATAAAGAAGGGCCATGGTTGTTGCCATCCCTTTAGCTGAAGGATTGGATGATACAAAATCGTCAAAACGAGATTCAGTATATTTTACAGCCTGATTAATAAATTCTTCGGTAGGATTTCCCTGCAAAAAGGAACTGAAGTATGTCTGCAACGATTCACAAGCTAACGCACTTGCTATTTCGCCCTTTTCAGATCCACCTACGCCATCGCATACAATAAACAATCGCTGCTTAGGACTCGATACTTCCGGCTGAGGATATACTGAATCTTCATTATTCAGTCTGCCACCTCTTTCACAAACAGCAAATGGTTGTCCCATCATTATATCCATAGCCTGATCCTTCCATTATTCATTAAACCTGAGGATGGTCTTTCCGATCACTATTTCATCGTTGTCTTTCAAAACAACAACTTCTCCATTCTCAAGGCATGTGTTATTATACAAAGTTTTATTCTTACTGTTATTGTCGGACAAAAAATGTTTATAAACTCCCCCACCCTCATGCTTCACTTCAATTTTAATGTGCTCGCGACTCATGCACTTATCCATCGTAACTATACCGATGGTCGCTTTTGAGGCTTCCGACTTACGTCCTGCAATCAATATCCCCTCGTGAAGGAGAAATGTTTGAGCAGGAGTGTCAGAGTTTGGTAGTACGGTAATTGTACCGGAAGTTGCATTTCGATGTTTAACAACAACAGTCGGTGTCTCTGTTTTATTCAAAGACCTTAATTGTCCAAGTAATGAAACCGCAATAGGTTTTGTACATTTTGGACATTTAAATGAATCAATCGTAGACGGGATTTTTGTCTCGTCTATTTTAAGCCCAACTTTACAATATGGACATTTGATTGAAATCATAACATAAAGGATGCGTCTGAATCGTCTAGATCAATTGAAGACATATCAATAACATCTGCATCAGTCATGAAGACGGTGTCATCCGACAGAGTAATCAAATCAGATCCGGACATATCATCATCCAACATGACTGCATCAAATGAAAGAGTATCACTCTCAACATCTACAATAAAGCTCTCTGAGGCATCCATAAAGTCACCATTATCAATTGTGACAAATGTGTATTCTTCTGCTTTTTCCATATCTATAATTATTATTTACAACGCAAATGTACGAAAAGAAATCCGTAATAATCAAGCCTTATCCGGACCTTAATCCAACTACAGGCATTCTTGTACAAAAGGCATGTTTTTCGATACGAACAATTAGAAGCTAACCCATTTGGCCTTACAGGAAGGAACCGGACATTGTTTTTTGTTACGTAGAGATTCCCACGGGATTTCACCAAGGAAGGTGCCGCATTTGGGACAAACATAATCAATCTTAAACTGGTTGGAAATATCTTGAAGAAGCTGAGGTATTTTGGCCGACTGCTTGGCTCCCATATAAATCCCAATCGTAGGGGCACAAATGGCCAAAGAAAGACTTAATCCGAAAAGCTGTGGTGTTCCGTTTCCCCAAAAACCTACAGCAATACCCACTACACCTGGTAACGCAAAGGGCAACGACTGAAATAACCTGGTTTTAAACTGATTATTGGATTGGATTTTGATTTTTTCACTGATGTATTTTTCATATACATCTTTCAGGGCGAGAAAGTCTTCACTATAGTCATTTACAGATCTTAAGGCACTCTTTATATCTAAAACGTATTTATCACCTAAGATAATTGAATCCGAAGAACAAATTTTCTTCTTTACAACCTGACAACCATTCACATACGTCCCATTGGTCGATTGAATATCTTCAATAAACCATCCTTGTTCGTTTCGAAGCAAGTAAGCATGATGCCTGCTCACATGGTCGTCATTCACAATATAGTCATTATCACTGGCTTTTCCTATTCGTATTATCATCTCATTGTATAATAATAAGATTAATTTTACATTTTTGCATCTTCACGAATCTCATTTTCAAGAGAATCTTTCAGCACTTTTAACGGATCTTTCGAAATAATCAGCTCGCGGGCTTTACCTTCTGCCGTAAGCAACAAAAGCTTTTGTCTTGGCAGATTTATTTGCAAAATATGATTCTTGTTGATTATATGACTTTTGCCAACCCTCATTAATATCATTTTACATCCTGTAACCTGATTTTCAAGAATCTCCTCTATCTTACCAATATTAATTGCAAAAGTAAATTGAATCCCGTTATTTAAAATCAACTTGGTATAATTACGATCTGCTTCGAAATAAAGAATTTGTTCAATTCTTATTCTCAACAACTCATCTCTTGTTTTAATAATTAAATATCTATCCATTGCCGGGCTAAATTAATGTTCACCGCGAACAAATATAGACATTATTTTTTATTGATTAACAAAATTACAATAAAAAAAAATAATCCTCGTAAACTATTGTTATTTGTTACAAAAACAATCACAAATAAAACAGTTTACGAGGATAAGAACTAAATATCCTATAGATTAACCTTCAATCGCTGCCTGAGCCGCTGCCAATCGGGCAATAGGAACACGGAAAGGAGAACAAGAAACATAATTCAGTCCCACCCTGTGACAGAACTTTACAGACGAAGGCTCACCGCCATGTTCACCGCAGATTCCGCACTTTAAATCCGGACGGATGGAGCGACCTTTTTCAGTTGCCATTCTTACAAGCTGACCGACACCTTCCTGATCCAGCACCTGGAATGGATCTACCTGAAGTATTTTCTTATCCAGATAAACCGGCAGGAACGAAGCTATATCGTCACGAGAATAACCAAAGGTCATCTGCGTTAAATCGTTTGTACCAAAAGAGAAGAACTCAGCGGAAGAAGCTACTTTGTCGGCTGTAAGCGCCGCACGGGGAACCTCTATCATCGTACCTACTGTAAACTCTATGCTGTCGCCCTTTTCTGCAAATAGTTTTTCGGCTGTTGTCCGGATTACAGCTTCCTGCTGCTGGAATTCAACCACATTACCAATCAGTGGCACCATTATTTCCGGATAGGTATGAATACCTTCTGCTTTTAATTCGAGAGCAGCACCTAATATAGCCAAAGTCTGCATCTCTGTTATTTCGGGATAGGTATTTCCCAAGCGGCAGCCACGATGTCCCAACATCGGGTTTTGTTCTGAAAGCGATTCAACCCTTTCCTGGATTTTCTTTACAGAAACGCCCATCATAGCAGCCATGTCTTCCTGCCCTTTCAGATCATGCGGAACAAATTCATGCAATGGAGGATCCAACAAACGAACTGTAACCGGACAACCATCCATCGCTCTGAAAATTCCTTTAAAGTCGGCCTGCTGATAGGGAAGAATCTTGGATAATGCCTTAACTCTGCCTTCGGTATCTTCCGAAAGAATCATTTCACGCATCGCCTTTATCTTTTCACCTTCAAAGAACATGTGCTCCGTTCTGCATAACCCTATACCAACAGCTCCGAAATTTCTTGCAATCTGTGCATCACACGGAGTATCCGCGTTGGTGCGAACCTTTAATTTTGTATACTTATCGGCCAATGTCATCAATTCACGGAAATCATCCGACAGCTCTGCCTCCTTCGTTTGGATTTGGCCTAAGTACACCTCACCGTTCGAACCGTTCAAGGATATATAATCGCCCTCTTTCAATACAAGACCTCCCACTTGCATGGTTTTATTCTTGTAGTCGATCTTCAGCGCTCCGGCACCCGAAACACAACACTTACCCATTCCTCTGGCAACTACCGCCGCATGAGACGTCATACCGCCGCGGGCTGTAAGAATCCCTTGGGCAACAGCCATACCGGCCAAGTCTTCCGGCGATGTTTCAATACGCACCATAATAACCTTATGCCCTTTGGCATGCCATTCGGCGGCATCATCAGCAAAGAAAACAATCTGTCCGGTAGCGGCACCCGGCGAAGCAGGCAATCCTTTAGCAATAACAGAGGCAACTTTCAATGCTTTCTTATCAAACACAGGATGCAATAATTCATCCAACTTGTTAGGCTCGACACGAAGTAATGCTGTTTTTTCATCAATCATACCCTCTCTTAACAAGTCCATAGCAATCTTCACCATGGCAAAACCGGTACGCTTGCCGTTACGGGTCTGTAGAAACCAAAGTTTACCTTCCTGAACAGTAAACTCCATGTCCTGCATATCCTTATAATGGTTTTCAAGTTTAGTCTGCAGTGCATCCAATTCGGCATAAATTGAAGGCATAGCCTCTTCCATAGACGGATATTTTGCCAAACGCTCTTCTTCCGATACACAAGCCAATTCTGCCCAGCGTTGCGAACCCACCTTCGTAATTTGCTGAGGAGTACGAATTCCGGCAACCACATCTTCACCCTGCGCATTAATCAGATATTCACCATTGAATAAATCTTCTCCACTACCGGCATCACGCGAAAAGCAAACTCCGGTTGCTGAAGTTTCACCCATATTACCAAATACCATGGCCTGCACATTCACAGCTGTACCCCATTCGGCAGGAATACCTTCCATTTTACGATACAGAATAGCCCGATCGTTCATCCATGAGTCGAACACCGCACATATGGCACCCCACAGCTGATCATAGGCAGAGGTTGGGAAATCGTGACCTGTTTGATTTTTTACAGCTTTCTTAAATTTAGATACCATTAATTTAAGGTCGTCAACACTTAATTCGTTATCAAGCTTAACACCTCTTTCTTCCTTCAACTCTTCAATAATCTCCTCAAAAGGATCGATATCCTCTTTATTTACCGGTTTCATCCCCAACACCACATCGCCGTACATTTGTACAAATCTGCGGTAAGAGTCCCAAGCAAACCGGGGATTATTAGTCTTACGGATCAATCCTTCCACGACTTCGTCGTTCAAACCCAGGTTAAGGATTGTATCCATCATGCCCGGCATGGAAGCTCTTGCTCCGGAACGTACCGAAACCAACAATGGATTTTCAATATCTCCAAAAGTAGCATTCATCAATTGCTCAATATTAGCAATCGCATTTTTCACATCCTCCTGTAAAAGGGAGACTACTTTATCTCTACCCAGTTCATAGTATTCTGAGCAAACTTCTGTGGTGATTGTAAAACCTGGAGGAACCGGAACTCCGATCAAATTCATTTCGGCAAGGTTGGCACCTTTTCCCCCCAATAGATTTTTCATATTGGCTTGTCCTTCGGCTTTTCCGTTTCCAAAGGTGTAAACGCGTTTCTTGTTCATAATCATTGTTATTTTTTGATTTTAGGTTGTTTTGCTACTTCTGGTTTGCAATAATGCAAATATAACTTAATTAATGACTGTATATGTAAAAGCCTAAAATAATTTTATGTGTTTTACAACCTCAATCTATAACTGGTATATAGTAAATTCGTATATTTGCGTGGCGAAAATTATAAAATAAAAGACATTGGCAAGAAATAAGAAACCGTTACCCATTTTTGAACAGGTAACCATCACAGATGTAGCCGCAGAAGGTAAAGCCATCGCAAAGGTAAACGACCTCGTAGTTTTCATTCCTTTTGTAGCACCGGGAGATGTTGTAGACATCCAGATTACTCGCAAGAAACACAGTTATGCAGAAGGTAAAGCCATCCGTTTTCACTCCTATTCCGATAAAAGATCGACTCCATTTTGTGAACACTTCGGAACATGCGGAGGATGTAAATGGCAACATTTGCCCTACGAAGAACAGTTAAAATACAAACATAAACAGGTAACAGACAATCTTACCCGTATTGGAAAGATAGCACTGGGTGAGGTCTATCCTATTTTAGGATCAGAAAAGACAACCTATTACCGCAACAAACTGGAGTTCACTTTTTCGAATAAAAAATGGCTTACGGAAGCCGAAATCGGTTCGGACAAGTCGTTTGACTGTATGAATGCCGTAGGATTTCATATTCCGGGTATGTTCGATAAAGTACTCGACATAAACCAATGTTGGCTGCAGAGCGAACTATCAAATCAAATTCGTCTAAGCATACGTAATTATTGCCTTTCGCACGAAGGTTATCCTTTTTTCGATCTACGTAATCAGGATGGGCTGATGCGCACCTTGATTGTACGTACAGCGTCTACAGGAGAAATCATGGTTATTGTTGTTTTCTACAAAGACGAACAAGACAAGATAAATGAATTGCTTACGTATGTTGCCGAACAATTTCCGCAAATAACCTCCTTACTATACATTATTAATAGTAAGTGCAACGACACAATCACCGATCAGAAAGTAGAAGTGTTCAAAGGCAAAGATCATATTATTGAAGAGATGGAAGGACTTAAATTCAAGGTAGGTCCCAAATCATTCTATCAGACCAACAGCGAACAAGCCTACAATTTGTATAAGATAACGCGTGATTTTGCCGGATTAACAGGCAACGAAATGGTGTACGACCTTTATACCGGCACCGGAACCATTGCCAATTTCGTTTCAAGTCGCGCAAAGAAAGTTATAGGAATAGAATATGTACCCGAAGCGATTGAAGATGCCAAGGTAAACGCTGCTCTCAATAACATTGAGAACACGCTGTTCTTTGCAGGAGACATGAAAGATATACTTACGCAGGAATTCATTGCCCTGCATGGTAAACCGGATGTGATCATCACCGACCCGCCCCGTGCCGGAATGCATGACGACGTAATTGATACAATCCTTTTTGCTGAACCCCGGCGAATTGTCTACGTAAGCTGTAATCCTGCTACGCAGGCAAGGGACCTCGGACTTCTTGACGTTAAATACGAAGTAAAAAAGGTACAACCTGTTGATATGTTCCCCCACACCCATCACGTGGAAAATGTTGTATTATTGGAAAAGAAATCTCATTCTTGATTTGCATGGAGGACAGAAATGACGGACAAAACCGTGTTTCGTAAAAAGATAACGCTGATTTTACTGATCGGCTCCATCCTGTTGGGATGTTTCTCTTGTTACAGCAATAAAAAAGACGATAACAAGGAAGGATCCCTGCAGGTGGATTTACCTCAATTGAAAGTAAAAGGAGAGCTTACAGCCGTTACTTTATACAGTTCTACTTCATACTTTCAGTACAAAATGCAGCCCATGGGTTACGAGTACGATCTAATCCGCGATTTTGCGCATTCTCAAGGATTAAAGCTCAATATCAAAGTAGCCCAAAACATATCCAAATTAAGCGAAATGCTCTTAAACGGTGAAGCCGATGTGGTTGCCTATCCATTACCGGTAACCAATACGCTCAGACAAGAGGTTATATTCTGTGGACGAGAGGAACTCTCCACTCAGGTGTTGGTTCAACGTTCCAATAAAGGAGATACCCTCGTTAAGGATGTTACCCAGCTTATTGGTAAAACCGTTTATGTAAAACACGGCACCAAATACCACGAACGGCTTACCAACCTGAATGTTGAGCTGGGCGGAGGTATCCACATAGCCGATATTGAGAAAGATACCGTAACTTCCGAAGACCTGATCGAAATGGTGGCCAAAGGGGAAATTCCCTTCACCGTTAGTGACGATAAACTAGCCAGACTAAATAAGACATATTACAATAATATAAATATAAGTCTGAAGATAAGCTTTTTGCAGAGGTCTTCATGGGCAGTTAGCAAAAACAGTCCCCTTTTAGCGGAAGCTATTAACGCTTGGGCTACCGACAAAGCTTCGGATTACAACTTCAAAGCCATAACCAAACGTTATTTTGAGCTAAGCAAGATGCCGGATGTTGTCTCTTTATCGGAAGTAAAAAAAGGACAGATATCTGCTTACGACCCTCTTTTTAAGAAATACGCGAAAAAGGTAGATTTAGATTGGAGGTTGGTGGCATCCATATCTTATCAGGAATCGCATTTCAATCCCCATTCTGTTTCATGGGCCGGGGCCGAAGGTTTGATGGGAATTATGCCAAATACAGCCCGGGGACTAGGTGTTGCATCACACGAGCTTAAAGATCCGGAAATCGGTATTAAAACCGGAATCGAGTGTTTCCGTAGGTTCCGCCAGGGATTTTCAGAAATAACAGACGAGAAAGAAAAGATAAAATTCACCCTTGCCGCTTACAACGCCGGTATAGGTCATGTGTATGACGCCCAGCGATTGGCCATAAAATATGGAAAGGATCCCAATAAATGGGAAGGAAATGTAGATGAGTTTATCCGAAAGAAAAGCGATCCGTTCTATTACAACGACTCCGTGTGCAAACACGGGTACCTCCGTGGCTCGGAAACCTATAATTATGTAAACGATGTGTTATTCCGTTTCGACTATTATAAGAAGAAAACACAAAGTTAATAGGTCGCGAACAAAGCTGACACTGCTTGCAGGTACTGCTGCAATGTGGTACTTTTAAGAATTTTCTTTCTCAATTTTTTCTCGGCATCCGGCAACAGATAATCCCAAAGAGTCTGCATCTTGGACAACAACTGATGTTCGCCACCTTCCAGGCGAGAGGTGTATGCATCCAGCAACCGTTCATGAAAGCCAATCAGCTTTGTACGTCGTTCGTTAACAGGCAAGGTTTCACCCTGTTTCCATTCCGATGCCAGCCAGGGATATGCCAACAACCCTCTACCTAACATCACGCCGGCTAAATTGGGAAAGCACTCTTTCAGCTCATTAATTTCTGCAACCGAGCCTATATCGCCGTTATAATAAAGAGGGGTACGGCATAAACTGTAAAAACGGGCAAATACATCCTTATCGGCCTGCCCTTTATACTGCTGTATTCCCAAGCGCGGATGCAACGTTACATGTGTAAGAGGCAATTCATTCAGTACAGCAAGAGTTTCTTCAAATTGAGAACAATCATCCCAGCCATGGCGTAACTTTACAGAAAAGGAAACCGACGGATAGTCCTTTATACAAGCCAGTAATTTAGCAGCATCCTCAGGAAAAGCCAACAACCGGGCACCACGTTTCAGTCGGGTTTGTTTGGGGAAAGGGCATCCCATATTGATATCCACCCTGTTGTATCCCTCCTTTACCACCAGATCTGTCAAATAAGACAATTCATCCGGATTAGCAGCAATTAGTTGAGGTATCACATTATGTGGAGAATTATCCGAATGCACGATATCGCGTAAATCTTTGGAACGGACACACCCATTTTCCACTCTCAGAAAAGGAGTGTAATAAGTATCCACGCCACCAAATATAGCTGCATGAACCTTCCGGTACACACAATCTGTATAGCCCTGCAAAGGAGCAAAGTGAATCTCAAAACCAGTCATCTGAAAGCCTGTTGGAAAAGGGTATGCAACCGGCTTTTAGCCAGCTCAAAATCTTGTTCGGCCCCCAACTCTTTGGCAAGAGAGGTTACCCCTTTGTCTACAAACCCACAGGGATTGATCAGCGAATAGTAAGTAAGATCCGTATTTATATTTAAGGCAAATCCGTGCATTGTAACAAAATGGCTGCTTTTCACCCCGATAGCACAAATCTTACGGGCAGCACCCGGAACTTTACTGTCCAGCCACACACCGGTAGCTCCGTCCAGCCGTTCAGCTTTAACCCCGTAAAGCAATAGAAATTCAATCACTATATCTTCCAGTGTATGGATATAGGCTTTCAGTCCCATTCCAAACCCATCCAGGTCGAAAACCGGATAACCGGTTATTTGTCCCGGACCATGATAGGTAATATCCCCCCCACGGTCGATATGAAACAAGGAAACCCCTTTCTCCTTCAACAACAGTTCGGGTACCAGTAAATTGGTCTCCTTTCCGCTTTTTCCTAAAGTCAGCACCGGATTATGCTCACAGAAATACAGACAGTTCTTCTCTTCAAGTCCCTTTCTTTTCGCATCAATCAGCGATTGAAAACTATTTGTCTGCAGATCAAGCGCCTCTCCGTATTCTATTCTGCCAAGGTCGTAGTAACTAAAGCTCTCCATTTTTTTCTTTTTTTAATTTCACCGGAATCCTGATCCGAATTCCCCTCATTGTAACCCATCTCCACCTTCATAAGTTTACCCATGAGTGAAAGAATCTTAGCCTGGCGCTTAATCATATAAGGAGAAGGCTTGGCCGAGTTGAATTTACGGGGGTTAGGTAATGTAGCCGCGATAAGGGCAGCCTGTCTTTTGGTAAGTTTGTAGGCCGGTTTATTAAAGTGTTCCCGGGCCACAGCCTCCACACCGTAAATCCCCTCTCCCATTTCGATGGAATTGAGATACACCTCCATAATTCTCTCTTTACCCCATACCCACTCTATCAGCACTGTAAAGTAAGCTTCAATACCCTTACGAATATAGCTTTTCCCGGGCCATAGAAAAACATTTTTAGCTGTCTGCTGACTAATGGTGCTGGCTCCACGAACACGCTTACCCCGATCGGCCTCATTTTTGGCCTTCTTGATCTGTTCGATATCAAAGCCCCTGTGTTCCATAAAAAGATTATCCTCGGACGAAATTACAGCCTGAACCATCGGTTGGGCAATCTTAGACATGGGCACCCATGTATGCTTCAATTTAAGCGGTTTGCCATCCTGAAACTGTTCATACAAACGTATAAACATAAGTGGAGTGTAATATACAGGAACCACTTTTCCTGCCACCACCCAAAGCAAGCTAAAAACAAAAAGAAAAATAAACAGGTTTCTAAGCCAGATAAGAATTCGTTTAAGAAGAATCATATTACATCCTCACGCTTTAATTATGACTACAAAATTACTGATTAATTTCCAAAAAAAAAGAGGATAACCCATCAAAGTCATCCTCTTCCTTAAACTATTATCGCTTCCAGTATTTCTCCATCTCCTCCAGGGTTTTCCCTTTCGTTTCCGGAACCATCTTCCAGATAAAGAATGCGGCCAACAGCCCCATCACTCCATATATCCAATAAGACACACCGTGATTGAAATTATCTGTCAGATACTGATTTTTATCCAACATAGGGAAAGTCCACGATACCAGAAAGTTGGCAACCCATTGTCCGGCTACTGCAATACTCATAACTGTAGAACGGATTGAATTGGGAAATATTTCGGCCAACAAAACCCAACATACAGGTCCCCACGACATGGCAAAGCCTGCCGTGTACACCAACATACAAATAAGCGAACCCATCCCCACAGAATTTGTATAAAAAGTGGTACCCAGCAAAAGCATAGCGACAGACATCACCAAGGCACCGATAATCATTAGCGGGCGACGACCAAATCTATCTACAGTAAAGATTGCCAGCACAGTGAACGACAAGTTGATGGCTCCCACGATGATTTGCTGTAAAAGAGCCACATCTGTATTTGCACCCATAGTCTTAAAGATTTCCGGTGCATAGTAAAGCACAACGTTTATTCCAACAAACTGCTGGAAAGCCGACAGCAAGATACCTACCATAATAATAACCACACCAAACGAACGAATCGGGAAAATAAGTGAAATCACAAAGCTGAATATCAATGCCAGCTCAAGAGCATTGGTATTACCTAACAATTCCAATGCCGCAAATAAAATTACGAACGTAAGCAACCAGGCCCCCATAAATTTGAAATATGGCCGAAGTGAAGGCGCCTTTTCCTTGAAGCTTTCCTGAATATCTGCCAATTCCTTTTCGGCCTCTTGTCTATCCAGCAATTTATGTAAAATAGCGCTGGCAGCACTGGTCTTCCCCCTCATTACAAGATAACGCGGTGTTTCGGGCACAAGGAATAAGAAAATCAGGAACAGTATAGCAGGAATCACTTCGGAAGCAAACATCCATCTCCATCCAATCGAATGCAGCCACTGGGCATCCCCTTGCAAAGCAATCCAATAATTTACAAAATAAACCACCAGCATACCGAAGATAATGGCAAACTGGTTCCACGATACCAAGTTTCCACGCCTGTCGGCAGGAGCCACCTCAGCAATATACATGGGGGAAACCATGGATGCAAGTCCTACGCCTACTCCACCCAAAATACGATAAGCTACAAAATTATACATGAAGCTGTGATCGCCGGAGCCAGGCATTCCAAAGAATAATTCGGGCCAGGAAGAACCGATAGCCGACAGCAAGAATAAAACAGCAGCCAATATAAGTGTGGGCTTCCGGCCGTACCGCTGACTAAGTAAACCGGCAAACGAAGCACCCAGAATACAACCAATCAACGCACTGCTCACCACGAAACCTTCCAACGCATTTGCCTGATCAAGAGGTAAGTTATAAGGCTCGATAAAGAATTTTCGTAACGACTCCACTGTTCCGGAAATCACTGCCGTATCGTATCCAAACAGCAACCCGCCCAATGTAGCTACCAGAGTAATACCAAAAATATAGTTTTTGTTTCTCATGAATATATTAGATTAAATAACAAGAGCCGAAGGGTGTGATCCCCCTCCGGCTCCGGTTCTTATTCATTATTAGATATTACGGCTTACAATCATCTCATACAATTCCTGCTTTCCGCTGAACTGTTTGGGTTCACCGTGAGCCAAAGCAATTGTACGAAGATCTTCCAGGCTAAGTTTGCCATCTTCGAAAGCCTTTCCTTCGCCCGAATCAAACGAAGCGTAACGCTCGGCTCTCATCTTCAGGTAATCGGTCTTCTCCAGGATATTGGCTGCCGAAAGCAATGCGCGGGCAAACATATCCATACCGGAAACATGTGCGATAAAGATATCCTCCAGATCCGTCGAATTTCTTCTGGTCTTAGCATCAAAATTAGTACCCCCGGTCTTGAAACCGCCTGCCTCAAGAATTACAAGCAGAGCCTGAGTAAGTTCGTATGAATCGATGGGGAACTGATCTGTATCCCAACCGTTCTGATAATCGCCGCGGTTAGCATCGATACTACCTAACATACCGGCATCTACTGCAGCTTGCAATTCGTGCTCGAAAGTATGACCAGCCAGGGTTGCGTGGTTCACTTCAATATTAAGTGCAAAATCCTTATCCAAACCATAATGGCGCAAGAACCCGATTACTGTTTCGGCATCCACATCATATTGATGCTTGGTAGGCTCCATCGGTTTCGGTTCGATAAGGAATGTACCTTTGAATCCGTTCTTTCTTCCATAATCGCGGGCCATCGTTAGCATCATAGCCAGGTGATCCTTTTCGCGTTTCATGTTGGTGTTAAGCAGACTCATATAGCCTTCGCGGCCACCCCAGAATACATAGTTTTCGCCACCTAAAGCGATGGTTGCATCAATTGCATTTTTAATCTGAGTACCGGCAAACGCCACAGCAGGGAAATATGGGTTGGTTGCCGCACCGTTCATATAACGACGGTTGCTGAACACGTTGGTTGTACCCCAAAGCAATTTCTTGCCTGTTGCAGCCTGTAAGCCTTTGGCATGCTCCACCATGGTGTGCAGACGATTTTCAAACTCAAGCATAGTTGGAGCCTCTTCAACAACATCCACATCGTGGAAGCAATAGTAAGGAATACCGCACTTGGTCATAAATTCGAAAGCAGCATCCATTTTATATTTGGCGCGCGAAATCGCATCCGCTACGTTATTCCATGGAAAATCAATTGTACCTCCGCCAAACTGATCGCCACCTTCGGCACACAAAGTATGCCAGTAAGCCATAGCAAAACGCAGGTGATCCTTCATAGTTTTACCCATTACCACACGGTTTTCGTCATAATAGCGGAATGCCAACGGATTTACAGTATCCAATCCCTCAAAACGAATCTTTCCAATACCAGGAAAGAATTCTTTTTCTCCTTTAAAAAAACTCATAATTGTCAGTATTAAGAATTAATATACACTTTAAAATCAGCTATTTTTAATCAATCGTTCCCTCCAGATCTCATAAGCACTGCAATAACTGTCGGCTTTAAGTCCGTCGGGTTCAATCCGGTTTATTTTCTGCAATGAGGCAAACGCTTCGGCAGGCGATTTGTAAATGCCGGCACCTATACCTGCACCCTTGGCTGCACCTACAGCGCCATTGGTGTCGTACAACTCAATCACGGCACCGGTTACACCAGCCAAAGCCTCCCTGAATACCGGACTAAGGAACATGTTTGCGTGACCTGCCCTGATTACATCTATATTGATACCCATTTCATTCATGATATCCATGCCGTACTTGAAGGAGAATACGATACCTTCCTGAGCGGCACGGGCCAGATGTGCCTTACCATGTATGTTGAAATTAAGACCGTGAACCGAGCAAGACGAAGATCTATTCTGCAGCATACGTTCAGCTCCGTTACCAAACGGCAGAATTGACAAACCTTCGGAACCCACAGGCACCGTGGCCGCCAAGTCATTCAATGCCTCGTAATCCATTCCCGCAGGAGCTACATTCCGTTTTATCCACGAATTGAGGATACCTACCCCGTTGATACACAACAATACGCCCAAACGAGGTTCTTCCGGAGTATAATTAACGTGGGCAAAGGTATTTACACGCGAAAGCGGATCGTAATTTATAGCGCCGTTCACCCCGTACACAACCCCCGAAGTACCACCAGTAGCGGCAATTTCGCCCGGATTTAATACATTAAGCGACAAGGCATTATTGGGCTGATCGCCGGCCCTGTAGGTAATGGGTGTTCCTTTTTTCATTCCCAGTTCGCTGGCAACCGACTCCGTAAGTTCACCCTGATTGGCAAACGTAGGCCTGATATCTGCAATCAGATCATTGTCGAAGCCAAAGTAATTCATCACATCCTTCGATACGCACTGGTTCTTGAAATCCCAGAAAATTCCTTCGCTTAATCCGGAAACGGTAGTCACAATATCGCCCGTCATCCGCATCGCCACATAATCTCCGGGCAACATTATCTTGTGGATACGCTCAAACAAGCGCGGCTCATATTCTTTAATCCAGGCCAGTTTAGAGGCCGTAAAGTTTCCGGGCGAATTAAGCAGATGAGACAAGCACTGCTCTTCTCCAATCGTTGTGAAGGCACGGTTTCCGTAGGGTACCGCCCTGCTGTCGCACCAGATAATTGAAGGACGTAATACCTTTTTGTCGCTATCAACCACCACAAGTCCATGCATCTGATACGAAATACCGATGGCACGAATCTCTTTTCCATCAATGCGTGCAGCGGCTATCGCCCCTTTGATTGCATCTTTCAGATAACCCCACCACGATTCAGGATCCTGCTCCGCCCAACCCGGCTTAACAGCCAGAATGGGAGCTTCCTCTTTTGGGAAAAAGTCGGATCCCACGGTTTTTCCACTTTCAACTTCCACCACCGAAGCCTTCACAGAAGAGCTTCCAATATCACAACCCAATAAATACATATGATTCAGATTTACTGTTAATTTACTTCTTATTCACAATCGAACGCTTCTTATAGATGGCTCTGTCGAAACGGTAATACCTCGCTGCCCTGTGGGCAACTCCCTCCTGCATCTCGTTGGTGGGCACAACATAGGCCAATGATGCAATCTTCTTATGAAAATTACGGATATCAAAAGCCTTTCCGAATATAGTCTCGTAGGTACGGCGCAGCTCATACAAAGTAAAGCGGGAAGGAAGGTATTCAAACACAATAGAAGGCTCGATTTCGATCCACTGACGAATCTCGCTGGTGGCAGCCGCAACAATTTCATTATGATCGAACGGCAATTTAGGGAGCTCGTTTACCGGCACCCATTGAGCCGACTTATATTTAGGAGAAAGATTCTTTCGCTTGCTTATTTTACACAGTGCCAGGTACGCAACGGTTACGATACGGCCGATCTTCAGTTTGGAAGCATTCTCGAGCCAAAGCACATCTTCTTTATTCTGGGTACGCGACGGAGAACCAAAGCAACGGAACTGTTTAAGCTGTACTTTACTTATACCTGTGCTCTCCTTCAGCACCCGGTAAGCAGCATCGTCCAGGTCTTCGTTTTCGTAAATCAGGCTTCCGGGTAATTTGTAGTCGATCTGGTCGCCCGGAGAATCAGCACGCTCCACCAGAAGCACGCAAAGCTTCTCTTCATTTACGCCCAATAACACACAGTCTACAGAAACATGGGGATATAACATGCTGGTAATTTCATTTAGTATGTTGAACAATTAAATTAAAGATGCTGCAAATATATTGTTTTTTTTCATAAACAAATCATTCTTCAAAATAAATATGCTCATAATACCCTAATTATCTGAGTTTTTATAATCTTACTTTATACAATAAGACTCCAGAGCATACTGTAACATAAACAATATCAATATTCTTACTATATTTATCATCTATTCGCAAAAATTTGTATATTTGTTCAATACCTATTCGATATACACAATGGATATACGACGCTATCTATTCTTATATAAAATGCATGCATCGAGGTTGCGGAACGTGTTTAACATCGTAGCCGAGATAAGTATCTCATTGGCCTCACTGGGATCGTTGTTCATTTTACTATATCAGTTCGGGTATTCCCTGTCGCCGCAAACCACGCTCCGTCTGTCGGAATATCACAACCATTTGCTGTTACTTTTCTTTGTAGGTATCAGTCTGCGGTACATTGTTCAATTTGACAAGATTATCCGCGAGAGAATGCTTTTTACCGATCTGACCATCTATTTTTTGCTGATCGGTTCAATATTCAGCAAGATATTCTTTACTAAAGTAATGGCCGACTCGCTGCCGTACCTCGATTTCTTTTCCAACCGCTGGTTTACCTATGGCCTGCTGGCTGTACTCACCATCATACATAGTTCGCGGCAGGTATTCACGGTAATTCAGCACCGCATAAGGCCGTCGCTGTTATTTATCTTCAGCTTCGCCTTTGTGATTCTGACCGGCACCGGGTTGCTGATGCTACCCAATGCCTCCATCCACGGTATACATTTTGTAGATGCTCTTTTTACAGCTACTTCAGCGGTTTGTGTAACCGGACTAACAACCGTGGATGTTGCCACCCAATTTACAGCTGCCGGACATATCATCATCCTGCTTCTGATACAGGTGGGCGGCATCGGGGTGATGACTTTCACGAGCTTCTTTGCCCTCTCATTCATGGGTGAGACCTCCATAAACAGTCAGCTTATCCTTAAAGACATGCTAAGCGAAGAGCGATTGGGCGGACTCTTCAAGGTGGTAATCAACATCCTGTTCGTTACTCTGTTTATTGAAGCCATCGGTGCCTATCTTATCTTCCAAAGTGTATCAGGCACTTTACCGGGAGGGACCTCAGAAGAGTTGTTCTACGCAGTTTTCCATTCCGTTTCGGGATTTTGCAACGCCGGCATATCCACCTTATCGGGTAACCTGAACGATCCGCTGGTACAAACCAACTATTCGCTGCGGGTAATCATTTCGGGACTGGTTATTTTCGGAGGGCTGGGTTTTCCCATTCTTTTTAATTACCTGAAGCTGCTCAGGCACGTGGTTATAAACAGTTTCAATATCGTTATCGGTAAACAGAAACATTACATCCATACCCCGCATATCATCAATGCACATTCGTACATCGTGATAACATCTACTATCGTATTGATTCTTGTGGGTTCCCTGTCCTATCTCTTTTTCGAATACAACAACACCCTTGCAGGTTTGCCCACCGAGGGAAAGCTAGCCACGGCATTGCTGGGCGGGGTAACTCCCCGTACTGCGGGATTTAATCCTACCAATATCCCCATGCTGACTCACACGACAATGGTGATCATGATGATTCTTATGTTTATCGGAGCAGGCCCCATGTCTACCGGTGGCGGTATTAAAGTAACCGCTATGTTTGTGGCAATGGCTGCTACGTTCAATGTAATGCGCAACAAAAGGGATCTGGAAGTACGCGGACGCCGTATCACAACCTATACCATCCGCCGCTCGTTGGCCGTTATCATTGTTTATCTTACCTGGCTTGCATTTTCCACCATTTTATTATCGTGGACAGAAAAGGATATTCCTCTGTTTAGCATCGTTTTCGAGCTCATTTCCGCCCTCAGTACAGCGGGACTTAGCATCAACCTCACCCCCTCGCTGAGTGAAACAGGCAAGGTGATAGTGGCTATCTCCATGTTTATCGGTCGTATTGGGGTACTCACCTTCTTTTCAAGTTTAATGAAAGAATATAAGGAGCAGGTTTATACCTATCCTAAAGAACATATATTAATGTAATATCGGAACATCATGAAATACATCGTAATTGGATTAGGTAGTCTGGGGCGCGAAATAGCCAACTATCAGACTAAGATTGGCAACGAAGTTATAGGGGTCGACATTAATATGCGTCAGGTGGAAGCCATAAAAAGCAACATAGCGGGTGCTATCTGTCTGGATTCGACCGATCAGGAAGCGATCAATGCCCTTCCCATCAAAGAGGTGGATGCAATATTTATCACTTACGGTAAAGATTTCGGTATTTCCGTACAGACTGTGGCACTTCTTAAAAGCCTTGGAGCCGCACGTATGATTGTGCGAACCATCTCTTCCATTCACGAAACGGTGCTTCGCTCAATTGGTGTAAAGGAGATTATGACTCCCGAACGCGACTTTGCCGCCATGTATGTTGCACAAACCATTCTGGGCGACCGCGCCCTGCAATGGGACAGAATTACGGATACGCACCATTTGTATAAGATGAAAACACCGGAAGTCCTGATAGATCAATCGGTAGAAACCATCAACCTCGAAGAGAACTTCAACATCCGGCTGGTTGCCATTGAAAGACTTATAGAGGGTAAAAATCTGTTGGGGATGACGCAGAAGCGTTATGAAGTAATTAATCACATCACTAACGACATACTGATTCAAGCCAATGATCTATTGCTGGTTTTCGGGAAAACAGAAGACCTCCGTAAACTGGCTTCATTGTAAAAAGGGAGTCGATGTGTGCAGACATAAATAAATGAATAATTGCAAAACAATTGCATCTGTTCCATTGTATTAGTGTAAATAGGTTGATATTCATTTCTATAAAAGCATAGGGTATGAAAATAGCTATAACCGGCGCTTCGGGATTTATTGGAAAAAAGCTGTGCGACTTTTTTCAACGGGATAATCATACGCCGGTTGCTTTGTCTCGAAGCATTCTTGCCTCACCGGAGGGGCTGATCAGCACGTTGGAGGGGACCGATATAGTGATTAATCTGGCAGGTGCATCCATCAGCAAACGATGGACATCCAAATACAAACAGGAGATTATGGATAGCCGTGTACTCACTACCCGACGGCTGGTTACCGCATTGAACCAAATGGCTGCCCCGCCCTCTTTATGTATCTCTGTTTCGGCTGTAGGAATTTATCCGGATAGCGGAGTACATGGGGAGTCCAGCCCGATGCGTGGAACAGGGTTTCTGACCCACGTATGCGAATCGTGGGAACAGGAAGCGAGGATGCTGAAGCCCGGGATTCGTCTGGTTATCACCCGATTCGGGGTGGTGCTTGGCAAAGAGGGTGGCGCTGCACCTTTGATGCTTGCTCCTTTCCGTTTTTTTGTTGGAAGTATCATAGGCAACGGCCGTCAGGGACTTCCCTGGATTCATATAGACGATCTTGTAAAAGCCATGCAGTGGCTTATCGATCATAAACAGGTAACCGGTGTGGTTAATTTTGTTTCACCCCAGCTAACCAATAACGAACAGTTTAGCAAAACAGCTGCCAAAGTAATGCACCGGCCATGCTGGTTCCGCATTCCAGCATTTGTATTTAAAATCATGTTGGGCGAAGGGCATACAATGGTCACTTCGGGGCAACAGGTTGTGTCGGATGTACTGTTTCACGGTGGTTTTAAGTTCCGTTACCCCAAACTGGAAGATGCCATCCGTTCCATCATTTCATAACAATTAAAGGTTCCATCTGCAAACCTGTACCCAGCAGACTTTTAATATTTTCTATACGAACAACTAATTTTTTCATAACGACAACTTATTCGTTTAACATATGGACACCTTGCATTCAACATATGTCAAACGCAAGTTACACATATGGCTACTTTGCGTTTGACATATGGCAAACGAATACTTGTTCGTTGTTTCGGAAATAGTTCTCCGTATTGATCTGAATACTTTATAACAAGGAAAGAATTAATAGCCTTATATAAATTATGAGACAAAAAGAATCTTCACGATGCTTATACAAATATTATTCAGTCAGCTCCCTTTGATGTACATTGATACATAATTACATTAATCCAACACCCAGAAATTACAACAGAAAACATTGTCTTTGACAGAGCAGGATATATTACTTTTGACTAAAAAGGATGAATTGTCAATAACAAAACAGGAAGTATTATCTTTGATGAATCAGGCAAATAATAAAATCTAAAAGAGGGAAAACCTTTTTACGGCTTTCCCTCTTTCCATTTTTCATTCAAAAAGTTACTTATTGAACTTTGCTTTCAAAACGCGAAGCATATCTTGCGTCATCATATCCAGGTCGTAAGTAGGCGCCCAATCCCACTCGTTGCGGGCACAGGTATCGTCCAGCGAATTTGGCCATGATTCGGCAATGCTCTGACGCAACGGATCAACCTTATATTCCATCGTAAATTCAGGAATATATTTGCGGATGCTTGCTGCAATTATTTCAGGTTCGAAACTCATCGCAGCAATGTTGAACGAATTACGGTGTACAAGACGCGAAGGATCGGCCTCCATGATATCAATCGCAGCGCGTAAACCATCCGGCATATACATCATATCCATATACGTACCGGCAGCAATGGGACAAACAAAATGACCAGTCTTCACTGCTTCATAATAAATGTCTACAGCATAGTCGGTTGTACCACCACCCGGAGGTGTTACATTGGATATCAGACCCGGAAAGCGAACCGAACGTGTATCTACTCCGAAGCGGATAAAATAATAATCGCTGAGCAATTCGCCAGACACCTTCGTAACTCCATACATGGTGCGTGGATTACGGATAGTGTCCTGAGGCGTTTTGTCTTTAGGCGTGTTGTTCCCGAATACACCGATCGAACTGGGGGTGAATACCGCACAATTCATTTCTCTCGCCACTTCAAGAACATTAAAAAGACCTCCCATTCCGATCTTCCATGCCAGCTGGGGTTTTGCTTCCGCTACAGCCGACAAGAGAGCCGCCAGGTTATAAATCGTATCGATCTCGTACTTTGATACTGTTTCGGCGATTTGTTGTTCGTTCGTAATATCCACAATAGCAGAAGGACCTGATTCGAGTAAGTCGCCTTTCGGTTCCTGACCCGGAATATAGCCTGCTACGATGTTACCGTTGTAACGTTTTCTTAGTTCCATTGTCAATTCCGAACCGATCTGACCGGTAGAACCAATAATTAATACATTTTTCATTCCGTTTAGATGTGCTTTTAGTTTTTCCGGTGCAAATGTATGTAGAATAAAATAGTCTGGATAATTTTTGGATAATTTTTTACCCTATATTGAGAAATTATTATGAACTTTGTCACTCCTAAAACACATTGTTGATAAAGACGAATTGTTTTAACTAACAAAACACAAAATCATGTACGGAAAAATGAAAGATTTCTTGGCAAATGAGCTGGCAGAAATTAAAGCTGCCGGATTGTACAAGAACGAGAGAATTATCACAACGTCTCAGAAAGCCGACATTAAAGTGAATGCCGGTGAAGAGGTTATTAACTTTTGCGCCAACAACTACCTTGGTCTATCAGACAACCCACGACTTATTCAGGCGGCTAAAGATGCTATGGACTCACACGGGTTCGGTATGTCGTCTGTACGTTTCATTTGCGGAACACAGGATATCCACAAACAGCTGGAAGCTGCGGTATCCAAGTATTTCCAAACAGAAGACACCATCCTTTATGCGGCTTGTTTCGATGCCAACGGAGGTGTTTTCGAGCCATTGTTCGGAGAAGAAGATGCTATCATTTCTGATTCACTGAACCACGCTTCTATTATTGACGGGGTTCGTCTTTGCAAGGCTAAACGGTATCGTTATGCCAATGCAGACATGGCAGATCTTGAAAGAGTGCTGATCGAAGCCCAGGGTCAACGTCACCGTATTATTGTAACGGATGGTGTTTTCTCTATGGATGGCAACGTGGCTCCGATGGATAAAATCTGCGACCTGGCCGATAAGTACGATGCGCTTGTAATGGTAGACGAATGTCACTCTGCCGGAGTGGTAGGTGAAACCGGTCGCGGTGTAGCCGAAAAATACAATGTATACGGCCGTATCGACATTCACACAGGTACACTTGGTAAAGCATTTGGCGGCGCTATCGGAGGTTTCACAACCGGTAAGAAAGAGATTATCGAAATCCTGCGTCAACGCTCGCGTCCGTATCTTTTCTCCAACTCCATTCCTCCCGCAGTGGTTGGAGCCGGACTTGAAGTATTCAAGATGTTGGACGAAAGCAACGAGCTGCACACACAACTTGTTGAGAATGTAACCTATTTCCGCGAAAAAATGGTTGCTGCCGGATTTGATATCAAACCTACGCAATCGGCTATCTGTGCAGTGATGCTGTATGATGCCAAATTATCGCAGGAATATGCTGCACGTATGCTGGAAGAGGGTATCTACGTTACCGGATTCTACTACCCTGTAGTTCCTAAAGACCAGGCCCGTATCCGTGTACAATTGTCGGCTTGCCACACCAAAGCACACCTGGATAAGGCTATTGCAGCCTTTATAAAGGTAGGAAAAGAGCTGAACGTTATTAAATAATAACATTCCATTCAATTGACAAGGGGGAACCACTGTTTCCCCTTGTTAATTTTTTATATACCTGATAAAACACAATCTTCTATGCACCTCAGTAACTATCATAGTCATTGCTCCTTTTGTGACGGACGAAGCATGCCCGAAGAATTTGTAAAGTTTGCCCTTGCCAAGTCGTTCAGGGCTTACGGAATCTCTTCGCACGGACCGCTGCCTTTCGAAACCTTCTGGAACATGTCGGCTTTTGATATGCCTGAATACCTCGTAGAGATTAGCCGGTTAAAAGATAAATACCAGGGACATCTCGAAATTTATACCGGGATGGAGATTGATTACCTGGATACAACCTACAACCCCTCTATCCCCTATTTCCTGAATCTGCCGTTGGATTACCGCATCGGATCTGTACATTTCCTGCCGATTGCCACAGAGCTGTGCGAAGCTAACATGGTTTGCATAGACGGCCCTTTCTCGGAATTCAAGCAGGCGGTGGATACCTATTTTGAAGGCGACATCCGGAATATGGTGAAACGTTACTACGAATCGTCCATTCGGATGGTGGAACTCGGCGGGATTGATATTGTTGGCCACCTGGACAAAATCTATATGAACGGTCAGCGGTGCAAAGACTTTTCGTTTACCGCCCCCTGGTACAGAAACATGGTAAACGAATACCTGGAGGTTATTGCCGGTAAAGGATTGATTGTGGAGATCAATACAAAGAACCTGCTTAAGAAACAGCAGACGTTCCCCAGACAAGAATATCTTTCGCGGATGAGGGAGTTGCAAATTCCCGTAATGGTAAATTCCGATTGTCACACACCCGATCTGGTAAACGACGGGCGGCAAGAGGCATTTGACATGTTAAAGCAGGCAGGTTATAAATCTACCTGCGAACTGATTGCCGGTTCATGGCAATCGATACCTTTTTAAACCTTATGTTTGATTCTATTGTTATTTTTTAGTAGTACAGAATTAGTAAACGTCTAAAATAAGAATTAATGAAGTCGGATATCGAAATTGCCAGAGAGGTCTCATTACACAAGATTAAAGATGTAGCAGAAACGTTGGGTATTCCCCGCGAAGAGGTACATAACTATGGCAGATACATTGCCAAAATTCCACTTAATCTGATTAACGATGAAGCGATTGCCAAACATAACCTGATTTTGGTAACCGCCATCACTCCTACCAAAGCCGGTGTTGGAAAGACAACTGTATCGATCGGTCTTACGTTGGGATTGAATAAAATCGGTAAAAAAGCAGTAGTTGCACTGCGCGAACCGTCTTTAGGTCCCTGCTTCGGTATGAAGGGGGGAGCCGCCGGAGGTGGTTATGCCCAGGTATTGCCCATGGAAAACATCAACCTGCATTTTACAGGAGATTTTCATGCAATCACTTCGGCGCACAACATGATAACAGCACTGCTGGATAATTATCTGTACCAGAACCGTCATTCGTGCGATGGATTGAAAGAGATAAAATGGAAACGTGTGCTTGATGTAAACGATCGTAGTTTACGTAACATTGTTTCCGGATTGGGAGGTTCGGCCAACGGTATTCCAACCGAGACCGGATTCGACATTACTCCGGCTTCCGAGATTATGGCTATTTTATGTCTGGCAACCGATTTGGAAGACCTGAAACGCCGTATCGGAGACATTCTATTGGGATATACCTACGACGACAAGCCTTTTACGGTGAACGATCTGGGTGTTGCCGGAGCCATTACAGTACTGCTTAAGGAGGCTATTCTGCCGAACCTTGTGCAGACTACAGAAAATACTCCTGCGTTTGTTCATGGAGGTCCGTTTGCCAACATCGCCCATGGATGTAACTCGGTGCTTGCAACAAAGATGGCGCTTACTTACGGAGATTATGTTATAACCGAAGCCGGATTCGGCGCCGACTTAGGAGCAGAGAAGTTCTTCAACATCAAATGCCGCAAAGCGGGACTATCTCCCAAGCTGACGGTTATTGTTGCTACGGCTCAGGGATTGAAGATGCACGGTGGTGTTCCGGAAAACAAGATTAAAGAGGCTAACATCGAGGGACTAAAAAAGGGTTTTGCCAATCTTGACAAGCATATCCAGAACCTGAAGAGCTTCGGTCAGGAGGTAGTGGTGGCATTCAATAAATATGCTACCGATACGGATGAAGAGATTGCTTTGCTTGCAGCACATTGCAAAGAGATGGGTGTTGGCTTTGCCGTTAACAATGCCTTTTCCGAAGGTGGCGAAGGTGCAACAGACTTAGCCCGTCTGGTGGTAGATACAATCGAGCAGCAACCATCGGGTCCGCTTTTGTATACTTACAAAGACTCCGATTCCATCCGCACCAAGATTGAAAAGGTTTGCAGAACCATCTACGGAGCTAAATCGGTTGTTTACACCACCTCGGCCGAAAAGAAAATCAAACAGATCGAAGGCACAAGCGCTGCAGAGTTTCCTGTGTGTATCGCTAAAACCCAATATTCGTTCTCGTCGGATCCCAAAGCTTATGGTGTAGCCGAAAACTTCGAAATGAAGGTACGCGACATTGTTATCAATAACGGAGCCGGAATGATTGTAGCAATCATGGGAGATATTATGCGTATGCCGGGATTACCCAAAGAACCTCAGGCAAAGAATATTGATATTATAAATGGTGTGGTTGAGGGACTGAGCTAATAAGCTCCATCCGGTTGATCATGATGCATCCAACCCAATCAAACGGTTGAAACAGAAAAACAAAGAGGCTGAATCTCAATGGGATTCAGCCTCTTGGTTTTTAGAGTCTATCAGAATGTTTATATAAAAAATATTACTTGTTTGTCGCCTTTAGTTTATACTCGATAGATCCGGCATTTACCAGCTCGTCGTGACTTATAAAATAGCCATTCAACTTCTTGTTTCCGGCCTTCACCTCTTGAATATAAATTTCTTCAGCATGAGTGCGATTTGTACCAATCACAAGTTCACCCTTCTTGTAATAGTCTGGGTTAAGCTTAATAGTCACTTTATCGAACAAAGGCGAAGTAAGCGTATAATTTACATCACCCGGACAAGCTGGATAGAATCCCATCATGGCAAATACAGCCCAGGCCGACATGGTGCCTGTATCATCGTTACCCGGCAAACCGTTGGGAGCATTGTGATAGTAATCGCGAAGCAGGCCGCGAACGGTCTTTTGTGTACGCCACTCTTCTCCCTTAAAATTAGAGAACAGGTAAGGATAGGCAATATCAGGTTCGTTGGCCATATCATAATACTTCTTATCGAACACCATCTGCAACTTATCCACAAACTTCTTCTTACCTCCCATCAGTTTGGTAAGTCCGGCTATATCATGGGGTACATAGAATGTGTAGTTCCATGAATTGCCTTCATGAAAACCGGGACTAGGTTCAAAGTTAGCTCCCTGCAACGGATCGAAGGGCGAATAGAAGGAACCATCAGGCAATATGGGACGTAGTGTACCATATTCTTTGCTGTAATAGTGTTTGTAACCCATGGAACGATCGTAAAATAGTTTGGCATCCTCTTTCTTGCCAAGGGATTGGGCAAACTTAGATAAGTTCCAGTCGGCTATGTAATACTCCAGAGCATGAGAGACCGAATTATCGAACTTTTCACGCAATGGAACATATCCTTTGGTAAAGTAGTCGTTGGCATCCGGACGCATCAGGTTGAATTCTCCCGGAGTAGTGGCTCCCTTGCGCATGGCCTGGTAGGCTGTCTCCACATCAAAGTCGCGGATACCACGCATCCATGCATCCACAATGTAAGGAATGGAAGGATCGCCCTCCATAGTAAGGGTTTCGCGACCGAACAGCTCCCATTTGGGTAACCAGCCGCTCTCTTTGTACATGTCGACCATGGTACGGATAATTTCTACCTGACGTTCGGGGAAAAGCAGTGTCATAAGCTGACTCACGTTACGATACGTATCCCACAAAGAGAATACGGTGTAGCGGTTGCCGCTGGTTTTACCTGTCTTCAGACTTTCCATCATCGGGTACTCGCCGTTTACATCCTGCAAAATATTGGGATGGATCAGCATGTGGTATAAAGCCGTGTAGAAGATCGTTTTTTCGTCCTTGCTGCCACCTTCAACCAGCACACGAGACAAATCACTGTTCCATTGTTCGCGGGCAGCCGTGCTTACCTTGTCGAAATTAAAGTCGGGTTGCTCCGTATTCATGTTCAAACGTGCATTCTCGATGCTTACGAAAGATACGCCCATCTTAACCTCAATCACTTCGTTGGCTTCGTTGTCGTAGGTAAACCAAACCCCTACATCGTCGCCACTCATATCCCGGTTGTACTTGGTATACAATTTATACTTGCCCGAGTAGCCATCCCATTCGGCTTCCACCCCTTTCATAGGGCGTTGTTTCTTCCAGTATCCCATCTGCTTGGGAGCTTTGCTTACCTTCATTACAAAATAGACCGGAAATACAGCCTGCGGATTGTAGCAGAAGGTACCCATCAGCTTACTTCCTTCAATTTCCGTATCATTTACAATACGTACCGTTGCTCCGGTCTCGTTGGTAAGTCCCTCTCCCAGATTCAGCAGAATATTTCCTTTTCCTGCCGGAAAGGTAAAACGGCTTAAACCTGTACGCATACTGGCAGTTGCCTCGGCCTTGATTCCGTATTTTGTAAGTTTTGTACCGTAATAACCAGGCTTGGCTACCTCTTCGGTGTATGCACTTCCGTACTGCGAGTAATCTACATTCAGATCGCCTGCAGTAGGCATAAGCAACAATCCACCCAGTTCCGGACATCCTACCCCACTCAGATTTACATGGGCAAAGCCCGTAAAATAGTTATTATCTGATGTGTAGGGCGCCGACCACCACTGACTGTCTTTGTCGAACTTATTACTTTCAGATCCCATCACATTGAAGGGGGTGACACTCATAAGCCCTTGCGGACAAACAGCTCCAGGATTGGTTGTTCCGTAGTTGCTTGTGCCGATAAAAGGATTCACATAATCTACAGGTTGCTGGGCGGAGACGCTTAAAACGCCGCTTAGCAGAAGTGCAAATACTTGTTTCTTCATTTTTTTATAATTTGTTTATTACCAAATTTCAATCTCATCTTGATTACCAAATCACGATTTCATCCGCAAAGATAAATCCATTATTTACTTCGGATGCCTGCAAACGGACAAAACGTCCTTTCCAGTTACCTTGAAATGTATATTCCTGGAAAGCAAGGTTGCTTTCTTCTTTAGGTACCACCGTCTTGATAGTCTGCTGCAGGGTAAAGTTCACACCATCTTCGGAGGTTAACAGACTAACCTCGCCCGGCTGGAACACCCCCGGTCCTGTAAGCTGCATGAAACGGACAGACACTTTATGCAGGTCTGCCTTTTCTCCCATATCCACTACGCAATCCAGGTCATTCAGGTATCCCTGCCAACGACCGTCCAGGTAAGTAAGTCCCCCTCGGTATCCGTCCAGTAAAGCATTCATACCTCCGGCCATGTAGCCTTTATAAAGCTTACTGTTATAATGGATAGGGCGGTTTATCCCTTTATGATAATCCACCTTTTTCTCGGAGGGAGTTCCCTGCATTACTCCGTTACGGAAAATAGCCGCCTTAATCCAGGCCGAATCTTTTACCAGGATGGTATCTTTGTATATTGCCGAAGCTGTAGTAGGCATTGATCCGTCTGTCGTGTACCGTATTTCCGCCGGATATTTCTCTGCATCAAACATCACTTTGATCTGCCTATTCAGGGTATCTACAGCCATTGTTATTTCAATATCGTCCGATAGCGTAAAGGCATTCACGCCCCCCTTCTTCAACAGATTTACATGACTGTTCATTCTGGGTTTAAAGTCGGCCCAGGTACGTAACTCCTGCGTTGTCCATGCCACTTCGGCCAAGGCAAGCAGACGGGGAAACACCATGTATTCTACATGATCGGCATTGGGCATGTATTCTGTCCAGGTATTTGCCTGAACACCCAATATATGCTTACCCTCCGTTTCATTCAATTCTGCCGGCATCGGGTTGTAACTATACACCTGCTTTACAGGAGTAAACCCTCCGATCGCAGCCGGTTGAGTTTTAGGATCCGCCTGATAGAAATCGAAATACATATAATTACCCGGGGTCATAATCACATCGTGACCATCTTTGGCCGCCTTTATGCCACCTTCAACACCCCGCCAAGACATAACGGTTGCTTCCGGAGCCAGACCACCTTCAATAATTTCATCCCAACCAACCAGTCTGCGTCCTTTCGAATTAAGAAACTTCTCCACACGTCTGATCATGTAGCTCTGCAGTTCATCCAGATCAGACAGACCTTCGTTCTTCATCCGTTGCTGACATTTCGGGCACTCACCCCATGCTTTCTTGGATGCTTCATCCCCTCCGATATGGATCAATCTGGATGGGAACAATTCCATCACCTCGGTAAGCACCTGTTCCACAAATGTAAAAGTAGAATCGTTACCGATACAAAAATCGCTGTTCTTATAGGGAATACCCGAACAACTCAATTCGGGATATGCTACGAACACCTCTTCGGAATGTCCCGGCATTTCAATCTCAGGAATCACTGTAATATGCTTTGAGGCAGCATACGCCACCACTTCACGTACTTCTTTCTTTGTATAGTATCCTCCGTAAGCACCGGGTGTACCTTCCGGAACAAACTTCCGGTCGCCATCCCACCAGGTCTTCCAGTCGGCAATCGGTCTGAATGCAGCATCAGACGTCAGCTTCGGATAGGCATCGATTTCGATACGCCATCCCGCTCCGTCCGTAAGATGCCAATGAAACGTGTTTAATTTGTAAAACGCCATCCAGTCGAGCATCTTGAGGATAAACTCCTTTGGAAAGAAATTGCGTGACACATCCAGGTGGTAACCTCTGTACGGGAAACGAGGTTCATCCTTAATTGAAGCAAAAGCAATTCCATCCTTACTCATTAATTGCAAAAGAGTCTGCGCACCGTAAAATAATCCCTTGTCGGAGCCCGAAGTAATCGTAACCCCTTTGCCATCTACCTCTAACGAATAAGACTCCGTAGCTTTATCCGGATTGGTTTTATCCAACACAAAGCGTATGGCATTCTTTTTTACATCGTGTCTGGCTATTTTTAACGTACCACCCTTTGATCCTGCAACAGCGTGATCCATCATGTCGTGCAACAACTCAGATGAAGGCAACTTATCCGGCAACACAACTACGGTTGATTTATTAACCCTGAAGAATCCATCCTTAACCTGCATCTCTGCCGGTTTGGGAATAATATGAACCTGCTGTGCTGATACAGGTACACCATCAGAAAAAGATAAAAAGCATACTGCAGCAGATAGCAGAAGCTTTTTACAGATTTGTTTTGACAATAACATCTGCGTTTAGTTTATCAATTTATAAATATATATGTACTTCGTATTTCTCAAAGTTCGGTAAAGATACAACTATCCGCTTTATATGCCTAAATCCGTTTAAATAAAACCGTGAAAGTGCTGTTTCCTATTAAATAAATAAAAACAATAAATATTTTCCTTTAGAAATATGTTTGTATTTAAATTTTATCTATCTTTGCAATATGTTTCTAATGGACATTAATAACAATGATCAATAGTTAGAAGGTAAAAACAAATAATACAGACAAAAGATGGATAGTAGATTCAGGAATTGGGGATTTGCCCGTATAGTAAGATTAGTTGGAGGCATAGGTATTGGTATATATGCTATTTATACTTCTCAGTACATCTATTTAATGCTTGCAGCTGTTTTATTGATACAGGCAGCCTACAATCTATCGTGCTGCGGCGCATCGGCTTGCAGTTCAGACTCCGGAACATACAAACAAAATACGCTTTATAAAGATCAGATTAAAAACTATAATCCAGAAAAGAAATGAAAAAAATAGCCTTATTTATGGTGCTTGGAATTATTACCCTCGCTTCGTGCAATGCTAAGGAGGCAGGTAATAAAACAGCTCAGAACGAAATTAATAAAAAAGAAAATAATTCAAATTCAAAAACAGAAAGTAAGATGAAAACAATTCATTTAACTAAAGCAGAATTTTTAACAAAGGTTGCTAACTATGAAGCAAATCCTCAGGAGTGGAAATATTTGGGAGACAGACCCGCCATCATCGATTTTTATGCCGATTGGTGTGGACCCTGTAAGTCGATTGCTCCCGTGCTGGAAGAACTGGCTGCCGAATACGATGGTCAGATTTACATCTACAAGATAAACACGGAAACAGAACAAGAGCTGGCCTCTGCATTTGGTATCCGCAGTATTCCTTCGTTACTGTTCGTTCCTATGAACGAAGCCCCTCAGATGGCTCAGGGAGCTATGCCTAAATCGGCCTTTAAAGAGGCTATTGAGACTGTATTGCTTAAGAAAAAGTAAATAAAAAAACAATGGACACTTCAAAACCCATCGCACACCCGTTCTTTATTGAGAACGAGAGTCTGTACGGATTCGAACATACCGTAGAGCTGTTATCTGCCAAGATAACAGAAATAGGTTGGAAAATATCAATGACACACGATCTGCAGGAAACGTTGCGAAAGAATGGAAAGGATGTCCTGCCCGTAAAGGTTATTGAGCTCTGCAAGCCGGATTATTCCGTGCAGCTGTTGAAGGAAGACAGCGAACGGATCTATTCTTCGCTGATGCCCTGCCGCATCTCTGTATATACCACCACCGATGGGAAGACTCATATCTCCCGGATGAATTCGCAATTGCTGGCTTCACAAATCGGAGGAGTGGTAGAAAAAGTAATGGGTACCGCATTTGCAGATATAGAGAACATACTGAAAACAATGATCAGGAAGTAGGTAAATCAAAATAACTTTTACACAAATACAGCCTGCTGGATAAAAAATATTTATCTTGCAGGCTTTATTTATGTAATTAAACCAATATGAATCGGATTTGTGATTTATTCGGAATTAAATACCCTGTAATCCAGGGAGGTATGGTATGGTGCAGTGGATGGAGACTGGCATCGGCAGTAAGTAACGCAGGTGGATTAGGGTTGATTGGAGCTGGCTCCATGCATCCCGAGGTGCTTCGCGAACATATTCAAAAATGCAAGAAAGCAACCGACAATCCCTTCGGTGTCAATGTACCCCTGATGTATCCCGAAATAGAAACGATTATGAACATCCTGGTAGAAGAGGGTGTCAAGATCGTCTTCACCTCTGCCGGAAGTCCAAAGAAATGGACCGGCTTCCTTAAAAAACACGATGTTACCGTGGTGCATGTTGTATCCAGCGCTCTGTTTGCAGCAAAGTGTGAAGAGGCCGGCGTAGATGCCATCGTTGCCGAGGGATTCGAGGCCGGAGGTCATAACGGTCGGGAAGAGACTACCACCCTTTGCCTTATTCCTTCCGTCCGCAAGGCTACATCGCTTCCATTGCTTGCAGCAGGAGGCATCGGTACAGGCGAAGCCATGTACGCCGCCATGGCATTGGGAGCCGACGGTGTACAGATAGGTACCCGTTTTGCCCTTACGCATGAAAGCTCGGCAAGCAGTGCTTTCAAAGATTTCTGTCTGAAACTTAATGAGGGAGACACCCGTCTTATGCTCAAGAAGCTGGCCCCTACCCGATTGGCAAAGAACGAGTTTTTCAACGAAGTGGAAGAGGCAGAGAACCGTGGTGCCACTCCGGAAGAAATGCGCGAATTATTAGGCAGGGGACGTGCAAAGAAAGGTATATTTGAAGGCGACCTGATGGAAGGTGAGCTAGAGATAGGACAAGTTTCCGCAATCATCAACGAATGTCCTACAGTAGATTCCGTGATGCATCAACTGATCAGCTCGTTCAACGAAACAGCGGCCCGTTTATCGGATACCAGGTTCTGATTTACATTTCTCAATTAATACGGCAGGCCGACTTTCCTTTGGTGAAGTCGGCCTGTTGCTTTTCTCTTTTTTGTATCTTTGTACCAAACATAAAACAGAAATGGTAACCAAGCTACATTCGTCCGCCAGCCTTGACCTTTACTCCGCTTCCGGAGATAACGAAACCGAAATTCCATTGATTGGTGGAGTTAAGGCGGGATTTCCTTCGCCGGCTCAAGACTTTATAGCTCAGGCGATCGATTTGAACAAATACATCATAAAACATCCGGCAGCTACCTATTTTGCTTTGGTAAACGGTGTATCGATGGATACCGACCTGAGCGAAGGCGATCTGTTGGTGGTAGATCGTAGTCTGGATCCGCAAGACGGAAAGATTGCCGTTTGCTTTGTTGACGGAGAGTTTACCGTCAAGAAAATCCGTATTGAAAAAGACCGGTGCCTGCTTGTACCCTCCAACCCCGACTATCCGGTAATAGAGGTGAACAAGGATAACGATTTTACAATCTGGGGAATTGTCACCTATGTAATTAAAAAGGTATAATGTTTGCTCTGGTTGACTGTAATAATTTTTATGCCTCCTGCGAAAGGATGTTCAATCCGTCGCTCAACGGTAAACCCGTCGTCGTTCTTTCCAATAACGATGGATGTGTTATCGCACGAAGCAACGAAGCAAAAGCATTGGGCGTAGGGATGGCTGTACCGGCGTTTCAGATTCAACATCTGGTAGAACGTAACCAAATTGCCGTATTCTCTGCCAATTTCCCTTTGTATGGAGATATGAGTCAGCGGGTTATGAGCATACTATCCGGGTATAGTCCGGAACAGGAGATATACAGTATCGACGAATGTTTTTTGAATCTGGATGGGATACAGGAAGATTTTACGGACTACGGACTACGCATGAGGTCTCATGTACTTAAATGGACCGGAATACCTGTCAGCGTAGGCATTGCCCCTACCAAAACGTTGGCGAAAGTGGCCAATCACATTGCTAAAAAGTTTCACGACCGTACGGGAGGCAGTTATGTGATTGATTCGGAGCTGCGTCGTATCAAAGCACTAAAGTGGCTTAAGGTGGAAGATGTTTGGGGTATAGGACGCCGGCAAGCCATTAAATTAAAAGCTATCGGTGTACAAACCGCCTACGAGTTTTCACTACTGGACAAAGAGTGGGTAAGGCGCCATATGACTATCAACGGAGTAAAATTACTGGAAGAACTGAACGGGCTGAAAGCCCACGAATTGGAATTAAAAGAGAAAAGACAAAGCATTGCCATCACGCGGACTTTCGAGAAAGAATATACCAAACAGGAAGAGATTAGTGAGAGAATCACCACCTTTGCCGTAACAGCAGCCGAAAAACTCCGGAGGCAAAAATCGTTTTGCCGTTCATTGATTGTTTTTATCTCAACCAATCGATTTGGCGATGCATGCGAACAATACAGCAATAGCCTTCATGTTAAATTACCGTTTCCAACCTCTTCGTCCATCGAATTGAGTAAGGCTGCCACCTCTGCATTAGATCGCATCTTTAAAAATGACTTCCGTTATAAAAGAGCCGGAGTGATACTGATGGATTTTATTAATGAAACAGAGCTTCAACCCTCTCTGTTCTTTAATTCGGATCCACGTCATAAATCGCTGATGCAAACGATAGACAAACTGAATAATAAATTTGGAAATCCGGTACTCAAGCTTGCAGCCCAGGAGTTCCGCACCTGGAAAATGAAACAGGAACATCTCTCTCCACGCTATACAACCAACATCAACGAGGTGATCAGAGTGAAGCTGATCTAGCACAAAAGGTATATAACACAAAAGCCTTCCGGGCTACTTGATGTAGCTGCCGGAAGGCTTTCAATTTCCTAAAACAAAGAGAGAATCAAGGATTACTCCTCGTCTTCCTCCTTCATATTATGGAAAACGTTTTGTACATCTTCATCGTCTTCCAGCTTATCGATAAGCTTCTCAATCTGCTCACGCTGTTCGGGTGTTACAGATTTTGTATCGTTGGGGATACGTTCAAACTCGGCGCTGCTGATTTCAAATCCGTTTTCTTCCAGGTATTTCTGGATGTTTGAATTTTGAGCGAATTCGCCGTAAATTACAATTTCGTTTTCGTCTTCTTCCAGCTCATCCACTCCGTAGTCGATCAATTCCAGCTCGAGGTCTTCCAACGAGATACCCTCTTTCTTAGCTACGTGGAATACACACTTGTGGTCGAAAAGAAATTCCAGGCTACCTGTAGTTCCCAGCGATCCGCCAAGTTTATTGAAATAGCTGCGTACGTTGGCCACTGTACGGGTGGTATTGTCTGTGGCTGTTTCTACAAAGATAGCGATACCGTATGGTCCGTATCCCTCGTAGTTCATCTCCTTGTAGTCCGTAAAATCCTTGGAGCTTGCCTTCTTGATGGCGCGTTCCACGTTTTCTTTGGGCATGTTCTCTTTCTTGGAAGTCTGAATAAGCACACGCAGACGGGGATTGGTTTCGGGGTCGGGTCCTCCTGTTTTTACTGCAATGGTAATTTCCTTACCCAATTTTGTAAAAACACGGGCCATATTACCCCAACGTTTCATTTTTCTCGCTTTACGATATTCGAACGCTCTTCCCATATTGTTTATTTAATTATATTTTATAATAGATAATTATCTTAGTTGGGCCTCAAGCTTCTGTTCCAGATTAGTCTGAATCTTCTTCATGATGGCATCAATTTGCTTGTCGGTAAGCGTCTTTTCTTCGTCCTGAAGGTAGAAGCTTACGGCGTACGACTTTTTACCAGGCAACAGGTTCTTGCCTTCGTAAACGTCGAACAGCTCTACTTTCTTAAGAAGTTTGCGGTCGCTGTCGAAAGCAATTTTCTGTATTTCGGCAAACTGTACGCTCTTATTCAGCAACAAAGCCAGGTCGCGCTTAACGGCAGGGAATTTTGAGATTTCGCTATAGGTAACCTTGCTCTTCTTAATCTCCTTCATAAGCAGTGTCCACGACAGTTCGGCATAATAAACCTCGCCGTCTATGTCCATCCCCTTGCATAGCTTCTTGTTTACAACACCCAGTGTACCCAGCTGACGACCGGCACCGGTAGTAATGCTGAGAGCAGCCGAATAGATGTCGTTCGTCAGGTTGCCGAATACAAGCTTACCTGTGTTCACGCCCAAGCGTACCAGAATATTCTCAACATAGGCTTTCAGTTCGTAAACGGTTGCTTTCTCGTCGGCATGCGCCCAGTTATTGGATACCTTGTTACCGCTTACCCAAAGTCCGAGACGGAATTCTTCGGTGAAAGCCGATAAGGTTTCGTTTTCCTTTATTTTGTCAGTATCGTAATCGTAGCAGTTACCGAATTCGAAGAACTTGATGTCGCCGTTCTTACGGTTGCGGTTGTGGGCAATACTTTCCAAACCACCAAACAGAAGCGTCTGACGCATACAGTTCAGGTCGGCACTAAGCGGATTCATCAACATTACCGCATGGGATGCAGGGTAAGTAGACAAACCTTCGTAGTAGCCCGCACGTGTAAGCGAGTTGTTCATTATTTCGTTGAATCCGCTTCCGCAAAGCTGTTCCGAGATAAGCTGCTGCAGTTCGTAGCTACGGTCGGTCGGAGTCTTATAGCTCAGGTTAGACTTCACGCTGTCGCTGAAATCAACGTTGTTGTAGCCATAGATACGCAGAATATCTTCAATCACGTCTACGTCGCGTTGTACATCCACACGGTATACAGGAACGTTCAGTTGCAGACCTTCGGCAGATTCCGATACGATCTCCATCTCCAGACTTTCAAGGATACTCTTAACCGTTTCGGCCGGTATCTCTTTCCCAATCAGGGTGTTTATCTTGTTGTAAGTTACAGAAACGCTGTAAGGCTTAACCACTTCGGGATATACATCCTGAATCTGTCCGCAAATGGTTCCTCCGGCAATCTCCTTGATAAGAAGGGCCGCACGTTTCAGCACGTATAACGTATTGTTGGGATCCAGACCACGTTCAAAACGGAACGAAGCATCCGTATTCAGACCGAAGCGACGGGCTGTCTTACGAATCCAGGTTGGATGGAAATAGGCCGATTCCAGGAACACGTCGGTAGTCGCTTCGGTTACGCCCGAATCCAGACCGCCAAATACACCGCCGATACACATGGCTTCGGAGGCGTTACAGATCATCAGGTCGCGATCGGTAAGGGTGCGGGTAACCCCGTCAAGCGTAACGAAGGAAGTACCTTCGGGCTGCGTCTTTACAACCACTTTACCGCCGGCTACCTTTGCCGCATCGAAAGCGTGCAACGGCTGACCAAGTTCATGAAGTATGTAATTTGTAATGTCTACAATATTATTGATAGGGCGCAGACCGATAACGTTCAACCGGTTCTGCAACCATTCCGGGCTCTCCTTTACGGTCACCCCTTTGATGGTGATACCCGAGTAACGCGGACAAGCCTCCGTGTTTTCAACCACCACTTCAATGGCAGGCGAAGGATCGTCAATCTTAAAGGTCTCTACCGAAGGACGTGTAAGCGTAGCCTTCACCTTATTTTGTTTCAGGTAGGCAGCCAGGTCGCGTGCCACACCGTAGTGCGAAGTAGCATCTACACGGTTGGGAGTGATATCCACCTCCAGCACGTAGTCGCTCTTTACATTATAATAGTCTTTAGCCAGCGTTCCTACAACAGCCGTTTCGGGAAGTACGATGATTCCGGCATGGTCGGTTCCGATACCGATTTCGTCTTCGGCACAGATCATTCCGTTCGATTCGATACCGCGTATTTTAGAACGCTTGATGGTAAAGGATTCTTCGCCGTCGTACAGCTTGGTGCCATTTACAGCAACAACTACTTTCTGTCCGGCTGCCACGTTGGGGGCACCACACACAATCTGCAACGGGTCACCCTGTCCCACATTTACGGTTGTTACATGCAGGTGATCCGAATTAGGATGCTCTTCGCAGGTAAGCACTTCACCTATTACCAGACCTTCCAATCCGCCTTTAATTGTTTGAACCTCTTCTACACCGCCTGTTTCCAGACCAATAGAGGTAAGCGCTGCGGCAACTTCTTCAGGCTGTAAATCAAAATCAAGATATTCCTTCAGCCAGTTGTAAGATATATTCATCGTTGTATAAGTTTGTTCTTATTTTCTATAAATGACCGCCAAAGGTAATAAGAATTATTCAAAACCTAACAAAGGCTGCGCAGCATCTTTAAAAAAAGGATTGCGTAAAGGGCTTAAAACAGCCTATAGGCCACCTTGAACGAAAGTTGAGGATAAAATTTATATTTCACCACCTCTTCCCTCAACTCGGGCAAATCACCTATAGACAATAAAAATACGGTGTTGTTCACCACCTCCACCCGGGGCGTTCCGTGGTACATCACCCCCAATTCGGTTCTGAAGGCCCACCTCGACCGGGGTATGGCTCGTCCTAAACCTATACCCAGGTAGGGTTTGGCAAAAGCCGTTTTAACGGTAACATGGGCCGTACCGAAGTATTCGGGTTCGAATATATGTCCGTTCAGGGTATACGACCGCGCACTCCGTGCCACACCTTTGGCAGAGCTCTCCCCCAGAAATACCCCTCCGGTTACATGAAAGAGTCCGTTTCGCATCGGATACCAATCCGCCAACACATTCCCGTTCAGGAATTTGACGGTCGAATTGGTGGCAATCTCGTATTCGCCTTCGTAATAGTTGAACGAAATATCCAGCGGAAGGGCATCAAAGCCGGCACGCAAGGCCCAGTGAGGATGTAAAGGGGCGGTAAACTGCAGACCGGCGCCCATGGTTCCTGCCCCAAGCGAAAGGGACAGGTGTTGGAAAGGTTTGTTCTTTTCTTGAGCACGTAAAGGTGTACAGAAAAACAAAATTTCCAATATAAGAATATAAATGGTATGTTTCATTATTTATGTCTATTTAATTGCGTTTATCTCCGCAAATGTAGGCGCATTTACATAAAAACACTACTTTTGGCTTCTTAAAAAAGAACAACAAATATGAAATCGGCTGATTTACCACTGATAGACATTATACAGATTAACGAAAATATCGGTCACCCCCACTCTTTTTCCAACGATTTGGTGATCGAATCGCTTCAAACAAAATTTAAAGCAGCAGAGAATTGTGAAGAGTATCTGGCGGAAGATGCTCCCATGAGCGTACGTATCAACGGACTTTGTCTGATTCTGCTTACTAAAGGAGAAGTTACCATCAACGTTGACTATCTTAAATTTCCTCTGCAGGCAAACACCCTGTTTTTTATTCTACCCGATCATATATTGGAAGTACAGTGCAAGCCCGAAGATCTGGAAGGAAAAATCATGGTGATATCGAAAGACATGCTTAGCAATATGCCTAAGAAGAACGATGACGGTGATAATTCGTTGCAGTATATGTTCTTACGTAAAAGCCCCAGTGTAGAGCTTACCGACGAAGAGGTATCCGTGCTTGACACCCTCTTTACTCTGATCCGCAAACGGGCCGAAGCCAAAGAGCACCTGTTTCATAAGGAGGCTATCCAGTCGCTGATATTCCACCTGTTCTTCGAACTTAAAAACATCATCTTTAAGAAGAACGACATCGTACCATTCGAACTATCACGTAAGGAAGAGCTGTTCCAGCAATTTCTGAAACTGATGTTCAAGCACAGCCGCGAAGAACACTCCGTTAGCTTCTATGCCGGCAAGATGTGCATCACCCCCCAGTACCTGTCGGCCGTCCTGAAGGAGCTCACCGGCAAGACCACCAACAACTGGATCGACCATTCGCTTATCCTGGATGCCAAGATATTACTTAAAACACCTAATATGACGGTGCAACAGGTGTCGGACATGCTTAACTTCTCCAACCAGTCCACCTTCGGTAAGTTCTTTAAAAAACATACCGGCCAATCGCCTGCCGAGTTCAGAAAAGGCAAGCAATAGGCCGGTAGAAACCGACTAAAGTCTATCTACAGCTACGGAGCAATTTACAAAAGCTCCTGTAGCTGCGCTATATCAGTAATAATTTTATCGTGTTGAACAGCCGCCTCGGAATCGTCCCATCCGGCTCCTTTAATCCAGATTGTGTCGCATCCCAGCGACTGTGCAGGCTGAATATCTTTGCGGTACGAGTCACCTATCACCACCACCTCTTCGGGTTGCAGGGCAAGCGCCTCCACTCCCAGACGGAAAATAGCCGGATCCGGTTTACGCACCCCCACTACGGCCGATTCAATCACAACCGGGAAATAGGATGTTAGTTGGAAGTCATCCAGCACAGCCTGAATATTACCATAGAAATTGGATACCAGCACCATGGGATAACGGGCAGACAATACATCCAGCGTAGCCTTGGCAGCCTCAACCGACTTACGGGCATCCTCGTAACAGCCGGTGGCAATGGCATCGATTACAGAATCGGTTGTATCGTTCTTAGATAAGATCCCTTCGCCCAGCAGGTAGTCGAACTCGATCCTGATCTTCACCTGCATCAACCGCAGGAAATTATCCTCCGGTTTAATGTACGGATTTACGGCCAGGGCTCTTTCGGCATACACATACGCGTCGCGAAAGTTGGCTTTGGAGATAGGCACACCGGCCGTCTGGTATTGGTTCCAGATAACTTCCGCCCAATGCGTACCATTGGAATCGATGGTGGCTCCATAGTCAAAAATCAAACCTTTAATCATGCTTTATTCTCTTTATTTAATACAAGTTGTTCTGTTTCTTTGCAGATCCGTTCGTGGGTGGTGCGCATATACAGCAACAACCCGTTCAGCACCGTAAGTTCGAATACGAAGTATATCCAGGGCATATCGATCAGCAGAGATACGAAAAGCACAATTACACGCGTATTGAACGACAGGATATTGGTATACTTCATTAAAGGCTTGCTCAGCGCACGGAAATGCTCGCGCAACCATTGGGGCATTTCGCGGTCGCCGTACACATTACGAAGTGTAATACGGAACTTCTGCATGGCGGGCGTCCGCTGTTCCTGTTTCTGGGTGTAAGGAACATAAAAGAACATAAAGAACTTCTCCACCGGATCCGATTTCCAGGTAATCTCCTTGTTACGTGCCACCAGGATAGACGAATCTTCAAGCTCGCTGCCCTTCTTCCCTTTCAGGAAATAGAGGTGGAAGTTCCTGTAATAATCGGCCATGGAAGCCTGCATGCTATGAAAATACCCGGCTACGGCAGCCATCAGCCAAATCCAGATACCAAACTCGGGGGTAAGCCTAAAGCAGATAGCCGCATAGATGGTGATAAACCAGATATCGCCGCAAACACCATCCAGCACACGTCCCAGACGCGAATACTGCCCCGTCATACGAGCCAGCTGTCCGTCGGCGCTATCGAAAGAGTTCGCCCAGATAAGCAACAAGATGCCCGGAATGGTGTAGGCAAGATCATCAAAATAAAACAATACGCCGGCAGCCACACCCAAAAAGATGGAAGCCACGCTAACAGCGTTGGGGGTTATGTGTAACCGTTCAAATAATTTGGCCCACAGATAACCGATGGGCCTGTAAAACGCCAGGTCGATAAACTCTTCGGTGTCCATCGACTTCAGCGTAGATTTAATTTCTTCTTTCATGCCAATAAATCCTTACCACTTTCAATAATACAACGTGCTATATGAGGTGCAGCCTGATCTCTGCAAGGGGCAAAACTGGGCCAGTCGTTAAAATCGATGATACGAATCTCGCCTTCGGGCGAAATGATACAGTCGCCGCCATAAATCTTAACCTTCAGCACCTGTGCAGAACGTTCGCATATAGCGTGCATATCCTCCACCGAAAAGGCAATCCCTGTAGCTTTACCGTTAATCTGCTCGTGTCCGAATTTACTGTGATTCATATTAAACGGATAAAACCAATAGAAGAAATCACTTCCGGCCACACCGTAAAACTTAACCAGGTCGCCCACCAGATGCTCATTTATCACTGCATTGGGAATACCACGCAGGGCATATTCGCTCAAGATACCTTCGGCCTCTTCGATATGTCGTACGTAGGTTACATCTTCGCGGTGTATCGCATGGAAATCGCCCCGTTTGATCCAGCAATTATCCATACCCTCTTCTTTCAGACGCTGGGCAATATGATGATCTTTGGTGGGAGTTATAATACTTCTGGGATGAGGTATGTTATTGTCTACCAGCAGACGCGTCATCTGCTCGCGGGTACAATTGGAAATACCATAACCCGAATTCACCACCACAGCTCCCCTGTTTTCGTATTCTTTCAATTTTTCCACGACCTCTTTACTTCGTGCCATGGTGAAGATAACCGGTTCCAAAACTTCCCGGTTCAATACATCTTCCTCTGTATAAGTAGCAACCTCGTATCCGGCCAACTCAAGGTGGCGGATCGTCTCATTAAAAACAGCCGCATCGTTTCCCACATGATTGGGTGAATAGCAGTTGCCCCGTACAATGCCGGCGATTTTATTTTGTTTCATTTACCCGAAAACTATTAATAAATAAAATTCTCTGCTTTTTGGATGTCTTCCGCATGATCGACATCAATAATCTTTGAAAACGGGTAGGCTTTAAGCTGCACCCCCTCCTCTACCAACCTGCGCTGATAGTTGCGCATGCGCGACACCCCGTCGTTCATACAGCCGTGCAGCGTATGTATTCCTGCCTGATTAAGGCAATAGATACCCCCCGAGATATACCGGGCACCGGGATACGCGCTATCCATAAAACCGGTAACCAAAAGCGATGGGTCCGTTGCAACGTATAGCGGCTTTTCGTCGTCAATGTAATCGGTAACCGCCATCAGTCCATCGTGTACGTCATCCTGTTCAAATGCCTTGATATAACTGGCAAACTCATCTTCCTTAAAGATGGTGTCTACCGTAGTAAGACAGAACTTGCCCCCCTCCAGCGAAGGCGAAAGCTCAAAAAAGCTGTGCATAGAGCTTGGTGTACTCTTAATTACAAGGTGTAAGGGCACAGGCAACGAGAGCGATTTGAGGTGTTCCTGCACCTCTTTCATCTCTTCGTTCACAATTACACTCACCGACTCGGCATGGTTGGCCACGAATATCCGGATCAACCGGTCGATCATCGCCTCGCCATTAAGCTTAACCAACGGCTTGGGCAACGACACTCCTTCTGATTGCAGACGCGATCCGAGACCTGCTGCTATAATTGCATATTTCATACCTATCAAAATTATATACAAACAAAACCCGGAAAGCATTGAACCGGATTCAATGCCTTCGCAGGGTTTCTTTTTACTTCAATCTATAGTTACTATATCAATCGATATAATCCAATGTCTCTTCACCGATGATGGTGCGCAATGTATTTTTCAGCTTGATATACTGTATAAACAAATCGTGTTCGGGAACATGTTCGAAGTCGTGCATCGGACTCTTGAAATAGAACGACAACCAACTCTGAATACCCGAGAAATTACAACGCAAAGCCAGGTCGGCAAACAATACCAAGTCCAGACAAAGCGGAGCAGCCAGGATCGAGTCGCGGCACAGGAAGTCAACCTTCAACTGCATCGGATAGCCCATCCATCCAACAAGGTCGATATTATCCCAACCCTCTTTGTTGTCTTTGCGCGGTGGGTAATAGTTGATACGTACCTTGTGGTAAATATTCTTGTACAACTCCGGATACAACTCGGGCTGCAGGATGGTATCGATAACCGAAAGCTTGCTGACCTCTTTGGTCTTGAATGAATCCGGATCGTCCAGCACTTCGCCGTCGCGGTTACCCAGGATGTTGGTAGAGAACCAACCGTCCAGACCTAACATACGCGTTTTAAGCATCGGAGCCAATACGGTCTTAAGCATGGTCTGACCTGTTTTGAAGTCCTTTCCGCAGATGGGTACATTCATCTCTTTAGAGAATTCCCACATAGCCGGCATATCCACGCACAAGTTAGGAGCACCCATAATAAACGGAGCACCTTCTGCGATGGCAGCATAGGCATAACACATACTTGGAGCAATTTGTTCCACGTTGTTTTCCTTCATGGCTTTGCGGAAACCTTCCAGCGTCTGGTGTTCGTCGGCCAACGGCAAATAGATTTCCGTGCTGGCAGCCCAAATTACAACTACGCGATCGCAGTTATTCTGAGCCTTGAAGTTACGGATATCCTCGCGTACCTGTTCCATCAGCTCCCAACGGGTGGCGGCCTCTTTCACATGTGTACCGTTCAAACGTTTTACAAAGTTCTGATCGAATGCGGCCTTCATCGGTTTGATGGCTATCAATTCGTCTTTAACACCTTCCAGATCCTTATCGGTAAGTACCTCGGCATGCTTTGCTGCAGCATACACATCTTCCGGGAATATATCCCATCCGCCAAATACGATATCATCCAACGTCGCCAATGGAACGATATCTTTTATCTTAGGGAAGTTATTCTCATTTCTTTTACCCAATCGCATGGTGGCCAACTGTGTGATTGATCCGATTGGAGTGGCTAATCCCTTTCTTACTGCCAATGTTCCTACTAAAAAGGTAGTCGACACGGCTCCTCCTACACCTACAACTAAAACCCCCAGCTTCCCGCTGGCTGGTTTAACTTCTACTTTCATTTTCATTTATTCATTAAATTAGATCCCAAAAATCTTAATGATCGAAAAACGGCAGCGAACTGCCGGTAACTCCGAAAACCGGGTACAAATGTACAATAAAGCATTACGCTAAATTGGTCTGGTTTTCTTCATTTCTGTTCCAAAAGTCGTTATAAGCGATTCCTTTTTACAAAGAATACACCACAAAATTATAATTTATTTTAATATTAAAACAGTATTACATGTTTTTTTTAAACAAAACGTAACGCATTACTCCTCTTTAACGGATGCGCACCACCCAAATCAAAAAGTAAAATGCAGACTAACACGCAGGCCGCTGGTATCTACATCCGGTAACTCCCTGTAGGTTAGTCGCCATACATAATCGAAGCGCAGAAACCGCAAAATGTTCTCCACCCCTACTCCAACTTCCATATACGGTTTTTTACCCATCTGGTAAGACCCTTCGGGAAACAAGAACAGGCCGTCGCTCTTGGCCGGATTGTTCTTATCGCTCAGGTCGCCGTACAATCCTCTAAAGGTAAGCACCTCTCTCCACTTCAGCTCTTTTACCAGTGGCAGACGGTTAAACAACACCCCGTTTCCAAAATAGGTAAGATCCCACGAAGCATACCGGTCGTTCAGAAACTCCATGGCATTCATCAACGCATACGATTCGTACTGAATGGTGTACGACAGGTTGGCGTTGGGAATCATCAGCAACGGGAAAGGCACCTTATCCCATATCTTACCCGCCTTCAGAATCACATCCGTATACCCGAAGGCCGAGAACCAGAAACGCTTCTGGAAACCCAGATCCGTACGGTTGTAATCGTAATCGGCACCCAGCACCCCCTTACGGGCCACAATGTGCGAAAGGGTAAAGATAGGCGCATCGAAGGTGATGGGGATACGGTTGTTACGGGTCTGGTAATACTTTTCGCCCGGGGCAAAGCGCAACCTGAACTCCATTTCACCCATGGAATAATCGTTAACAGCCCGTGTAAGTCCGTCGCCCTCCTTCTGCAGAAACGGTACATAGTCAGTGGCTGTCTCGGTTTTATGCCGCAGGGTGGCACCGTAGGAGAAGCCCGAATAATGCTCGCGGTTGTAGCTCAGCTCCGCCTTACGGAGGTAAGTAACCCGGTCGTCTTTCTTCCGTTTAAAGGAAAGAAACATATTATCCATGTTGGTATACAGGTAATGCTGTCCCAGCTGATTTACATCATACTGATATTCGGCCCGGATGGAATGCACCGGAAACTCGTTGGGATGCTCCTTTTTATCTATCAGCGAATACTCCACACCCCCCGAATACTTTAGTTTCCGGTCTTTTGTACCGTAGGCCATGTAGCCGTCGGCAAACAGGCGGTTATTAAGATAAGCCGTGGTTGTGGCGCCGGCCCTGAAGCGCAGTCCCTCCACCGCATTTCCGCTGATGGACGTATTCATCGGTCCGATATCCACTTTGCTCTTTTTGGCAGCCGTGGGAATGTAACCCGAAACCAGCACCTTCACCACCTGTTCGGTATAATAGAAAAGAGGAACCTCCCTCAAGCGGGCCAGCATGGCATCCACGGTCTGCTCCTTCTGCCCGATGGGGATGTGCCTGTTCTGCTTCCAGAACTCGTTGTCGTGAAACTTAGCCTCGGCCAGCTCGATAACCTCCCCGGGACTGTTAAACACCGATTCGTCGGCCGGCTTATCAAAGGTATGATTCTTATAGGTAACCGTTCGTCGCGCATGCAACCCATCCGATTTACCCGTAAGCTTGAAAGACACCGATATATCGTCGCGGCTGATCAGCCGGGTACCATCCGGAGCCCGGTCGTACTCCTGGTCGATCCGCATCCCCTCCACAAAGTTAAGGTTGATATCCTTTGGTATCTGCAAAGCCACCTTCTTTACAAAGTGTGTAGAATCGAGGGTGATGTACAGATGCCCGGTAAAGCCGAACGACTCCGAGTTGAAAGGAACAAACCCCAGATCCATGCACGGTTCGCCGTTTACCTGCACCGTATCCATCAGGTAATACTTATAGAATGAGGGCCCCATGGTGGAAAGCGGACTCACAAACCGGTTCAGGAAAAGGGGAATATCATTCTTGAAAAGATCCACATCCTTCAGCACCTCCTTCAGGAACTGCTGCACCCCCTCCTGCGAGAACAGCTCGTCTATCCCCGACCGCTTGATGCCGCTCACCACCCGTTTCTCCTCCTTAGGATCTTTGCGGTAGTACACATTCTCCAGCGACTCCTTTACGGAGACATTCAATATAGGCTGACCCGTAACATCCGAGGTATCCACATAGTCCTTCAGGAAATCGAACTTCTTGTACAACCCCTTCTTCTGCTTCTCCTCGTTAAAGTTATTCAGGGCAAACGTCATCTTCTCATACTTCTCGTACCCGTAGTAGTCTTTGTTTCTGGGATCATTCTTCTCTTTGGCATCAATCACCTGCTTTACAAAGGCCACGGCCGGATTGCCCTTCTTTACATAACGCTCCTTGCCGGGTTTGATAACCACCTCATTGAGGGCATAGGAAGTAGGCGCCATAGAAACCTTCAGGTTGTTTTCGCGTCTCGATTTCAAGGTAATCAACTTCTCGTTGTACCCCAGACACGAAAATACAAGCATGGTGGAACGCGAAGGACTTGCCAGAGCAAAGTAACCATCGGCATCGGTGGTGGTTCCCTGGTTAGTACCCTTAAGCAACACCGAAACGAATGGAAGTCCCTCGCCCGTAATCGAATCGAGCACCATCCCCTTCACCGTAGTCTGAGCCACCCCCCGTGCCGGAATCAACTGCATCAAAAGCAACAGCGCTACGTAGCCTATATATTTTGTTGGCATCTTTTAAAATAATTGGAGTTTAACACCAAACGAAAGACTCAGCACATCGCGTGGGTTAAGATATTTGTTGGTCGCCGCACTAATAAAATACAAATCGGAGGTACTTAGTTCATAGAACAGCGTAACTTTTTTATTTGGATTGTTTTTATCGCACGAAAAAGAGAGGCGCTGTCCCACAAAGATATTGGCACGCAACTTGGTGGAAAACCCGTAGTAACCAGACGGATACTTCTCCGGCTCCTTGGTCCAGAACTCATTATCCAACAGCGTGGTTACATACAACCCGCAGGCCAGGGGCTCCAGACTCCAGCGATCGTTCAGCTCCACATTCCACGGCATAAAGTTCTGCTTCAGGGTAAGGGTAGCCTTGGCCCGTTTAGACGAATACCGCGGCACGATGCCCAGCAACAAATCCGTCTCCCACTGATGATTCGATCCATACTGCCATCCGGTACCTACAGACATGAAACCCATCGATCCGGCATACTGCAACTTGGTGTACCGGGGTATCAGGTGATTCCATACCCTATGGAACTTCTCCACCCCCGGACTATACGTCTCGGCAGCCGTAAGCGAATAGGCCATCATCAGCAACACCACAAAAACTATTATCTTCTTAATAATTGACAACTTCATAACTATAACCGTTTGTAGTTAAGGTAAATACCATATAATTCCGCTGCTTCATCGAGGCACACCCGTAATAGATGATGCCATCCTTAAACACATCGGTTGTCTGCAGCTTATGGTTGTGGGCATGCAAAGCAAACTGCAACGAAGGAAACTTCTTTATTTCCGCATGAAACAGTCGGGCTACGTTGTTATTAAACTGATCGTCGTAAGGCTTTACATGCATAACAGCCACTGTTTTAGAATACCGGGCCGAGTCCGCCACCTCACGGCTTATAAAATCGAAATCGGGTACGGGATGCGAATAATCGTATTCCAGCGCATTGGTGTTCATGCACACAAACTTGGTATTACCGGCAATAAAGGCAAAGTTCTCGTCGCCGTACACCTGTTCGAACACCTCTTTTCCGTTACCCAGGATATCATGATTCCCAATCAGGGCAACATACGGAATACGAAGCCCCTGCATGATATCCCTGATCCAGAGAAACTCCTTTGTAATTCCAAAATCGGAGATATCCCCTCCGTGGATAACAAAATCGATGCTATCCTGCTTGTTAATATGTTTCACAAAATCGGCTGTCTCGTCGTACCATCGTTGCGAATCGCCCATAAAAGCGAAACGGATCGTATCCTTTCCGGCGCATTGCTGCTGTATCTTTTCAATATTCTTTAAATTGATATTTGTTTCTCCGTCGATACGTACATCATATGGATGATATTCTATTAAATCACAACCTGTAAGCAAAAAACCTAAACACAACCCTATTAAAACACCTCTTTTTATCATATTCACTCATTTGATGACGATGCAAAGTTACGAACCCCATCTACACGCAAAAAGTTCTATTTCTCTTCAAAAATAGTCCAAAAAGAGGTTGATTATTAAATTATTAAACGCGTATACTACTGAATATATGCCATTTACAACTACCCTGAAGATATTCTTTTTAAGGTTATCTATTCAAATTAAAAAGTCCGACTCTCACGGGTCGGACTTTTTGTTTTTGTTGTTTCATTTAGCGTTAAATCTATAGCCAAGTCCAAACATAAGATTGTTTGGATCCTCGAAACGGTAAAGTTGATATCCTGTATGCAAAAAAACATTATCCGTAATATAAGTCTTCAACACAAAGGTTTGATAAAATGAATTAGTATCGCCTCCCTTGCACAGGAAATTCTTTCCAATGCCAAGGTTGATTGAGAAAATAGGCATAACAATCTCAGCACGCAATGAGAGACCTGCCGAAAACTGCTCTCTGAAGGAGGGTCTGTAGAATTTAAGATCCTCTGGGTTACCTGGAATATATTCGTTGGCTATATGCTTACCGATGTTGGCACTTTCGTCATACTGTAAGTCAAGAGAGACACCAGCACGGAAGTATTTATTGAAGTTATACAAAGGGTTGAAGTTTAGCCCTATAACACCAAAGGAACCAGGAACTAGCATAGGGCCTGAATCTTCAGGGTAGATGCCTTTTTTTCGTGTTGAACCATAGAGAATAAGGTCATAGTTAATATAAGAATTGAATACATGTTTGCGTGATTGATAGGGAAAATATGTAGATCTTTCGTTGTTTCTGAAAAAGCGAATCACACCTATGGAAGCATCAATTGTGTTAACTCCTGCATTGGGATAACTGGTGTTACCATTGGAATAATGTGTCAAACCCACACCACCACGCAGGTTTGTGTTTGAAGAAAGTTGCCAATTCAACAGAAGACCAAGATGAATATAGGCGTTGGTATTAGAGCCAACAACTTTATTATGTGGATTTTTTTCTTCATCATACTTCTTCCAACCAAATGAAGCTCCAAAATTCCATTCATAATCGAATGACAATTCCTTAGTGATGTTTGCTATCCTTGATGTTTGGAAGACGTAAACGGATAGAGGATTGCCCAGTTCGGAAGAGTTGAAGAAGGTATTATAACCAACTCCTACTCCCTGTATGGCGTATGGATATACATTGCCCAAATAGCTGTCAGGAGCGAACTTGAAACCATACTTCAGATGTCCAGATAGTGTAGAGTTCATCTCCTTTTGGGCGTTATTACTACCTTTAAAGAACTCGTGAGTAGGGAACAGGTAACTTGGTTTTAAATCAAGTCCTATAATCTGTATGATTTTGTTTGAAGTAGTATCTCGATCAGTGGCTAAACCATCTATAGATATTAACGTCAACAACAGAATAGCTACAATCGTTCTGTTTACAATATTATTCATATTAGTTTTCATCCAACACTTGTTTTAAAATATAATAATCCATAGGCTCACTACTGTATAGTTTACCTGAGGAAGTTATTTTCTTACCCGTTCTCGGATTCGATATATATATTTTGTAGGGCACGGAATAGCTTCTCATTACATTAAAAACTACTACTTTTATTTTATCGAATCCATCAATCGTTACATCAACGGAAAACTCTTTGTCTAAATCTACTGCTAAGTGTTGTTCTTGAATGCCAAAAGCAATTTTGGTATCACGGAGCACAGGCTTTCCATCGGCTATATCCGGGATAGTTATTTCGGGCAGTGGAATGCCTAGTAAATTAGTGAATAACTCCTCTCTCCATACTGTTGTTGAATTAGAAAAGAGGATTTCATGTGAAGATTTATTATACGGAAGGACACTAAAAGTTAATGGTGAGGAAGCATTGTTCTCAATAATAATATTCTGCATTTTCTCTAAACGACTCACATCCGTTTCAAATTTATCGAAGTCATACACTACACTGTCAATCTGATATTTTTGTGTGGGAGCCAGTTGCACTTCTATCTTTTCATATTTAAAACTGTTGCCTACTTCTATCAGCATTCGAACATTCTCATTAATCAGGTTCTCATTGAGTATCACCTTTAGTTTGTTCCCACCTTTTTTCTCTACTTGCACATCCATATAGTCATTTTTTAAATGAACAGTGCCCAATTCTTTCTCTTTGAAAGGTAGATAGGTTAACTCGCCATCAATGTTGTATGCATTGATAGTGTATTGATCAGACGTTTCACAAACAATATCAATAAGCCCCCAATTGTCTGACTTGAAATTTATTTCTTTACTATTATTAGTTTCTGAGATTGTAATCTCATCATCTCCTTTAGACATATAATCGTCTATAAAAACATCCCCATTGCATCCAGCAAGAGATATCAACATACTTAAACACAATACTCTTTTCACTTTTACAGTCTTAGTATAATGGATTTCTATTATACAAAGATAAGTTATTTATCTTGTTTTCCACATTTTCTACATCTTAATTAGTTATTCCGGTGATATGCACCCACCCAAAAGGCAGATATGCCTCAATTTTATGACTTAACTAATATTTCTAAATCTGACAATTTACAGTTTTTTCTTAAACTCTCTCCTTTTAATTCAAAACGATGCGATGTGTCAACCTGTAAGATATCAAAATCCGACTTTCTCCCATACCGCGCTGCTAATTGCTGCGCCTTCTTACTCATACTGTTATAAAAGCACATAGACCTTAGAGTGTTTAAGATTCAAAGATATACTATTATTATAATAATATAAAATTAAAAAGTCCGACTCTCACAGGCCGGACTTTCGCTGTATTTAAGAACTGGCTTCTAGTAAAGAACCAGTGAACACTATTATTTTTCGTTACGAACGATAATGATTACCCGTCCATTTGCAACTAATTATACAATGTTGCATAGCAGACCGGACAATTTGGATAATTTATTTATTAAACTATTTGCGCGAACATTATAGTGTGTGCAAATATATCCGGCCCAGTTCATTCTTCAAAAAGCATCATATCTGCTAATTGCAGAAAGTAATCTGTTTAAGGCTTTAGTATTTTTACTATTTTCTTAAATGTAACTTTTTTCTTACCCACTTCTGCGCATTGTTCAAAAATACGATAATCCATCTGGTAGAATGCATCCATATCGAAGCGAAGGAATTCTTCCAGGTAAGTAAGTATTTCTTTCTTAAACCGCAAATTCAGGTTCGGGGTGTGAATGATCAGATCACATAAGGCTTTTTCTGGAGTAGCAATAAGAAATGCTGTTTCAGCATGGATTTCCTGCCTGATACCGATGGGGAAATACTCCTTCTGGCATTGTGTATATATAAATCTTCCGAGTTGATTATTAAACTCTCTGGAGTGCTTGACAGTCATCGATAGGTTAGCGTAAACACGTTCCGGAATCAGCCCAAAATACCTTAAAGCCGATTCCATAGATACATACGAAGGACCATAAAGATGATTAGCTATCAACTCCAGCGATAGAAGTTTACCGCTTTCCTTTGGCGATACAACATACATCCCCTTCTTAAGTCTTATAAGGACTCCGGACTTCTCCAATTCGCTGATTTTGTTGTTCACCGACTTATGGCTGGGAAACATTGATCTTAACACTGCAAAATCAACGGGCGTATTACCAATCTCTGTAAGTGTTGTCATCTAACCTGATTCATTTTGAGAGCAAATATAGTAAAAACAGGAACACATAATACAAATAAATTCAATTATCTGTACTTAATTCAGCTATTTTATACAAATAACTCAAATACCTTTCAGTATTGTACCTTTTCAGACCTACATGAATCAAAAAATGGGTAATCCCCTTGTTATAATTAAAAAGTCCGACTCTCACGGGTCGGACTTTCGCTGTATTTATTAGACTCTTTTTACCAGATCTCTTATAGACTCCTCCTTCACAGCAAGCTGATGCTGAACTATCAAATCGTAATCACAGGATTTATCTCCCAATTTACAAATAACTACTAATAATTCAAGGATTAAAAGAAAAGAGAACATAAACATGTAAAATCCTAATGCAATACTACTTTTAGACATAATTCGCACCAAAGCTTTTAGCTCTTCCAAAAAACCGGTCTTGGCTTCCAATTCTTTTTTAAGCTCGGCTGCCACATTAAGTTTTTTATTATTGTATTCATCCAGCAGCTTTCTCATATATTCCAAATTCTTCTCATTGGAAATCACCTGTTTTAGTCTGGGATTTTCAATCGGCGTACGCGTTATTGAATTCGATTTTTCTTTTACTATGCTACCATCTTTCTGTACAACAGGAACCTCGGTGGTTACCGATTGTACAGTCATTATTGTTGGACGCTGCGCAATTTCTTCGTTCAATTGCATATTCACTTTATCCAATGAATCGATGGCAAAAGACAATCTGTCAATTTCGGCTTGAATTACAATCTGCCTCGCAGGAGCAATTCGGTTAACCTCTTCCGTTCTGATATCAATCATCTCCTTATCAACGTCATCTCCAAAAATGATCTGGTCGATGATTGTAGAGCCCAGAATCGCCATTATAAACGCCAAAAGTACTCGTAATGCTACTACCCAATAATTTTTTACAACTGTAAGGATAATCTGTCTTTCTATCTGCACAACTATTATTACAAATACAAGAGCAACAATAATACAACCCCACCATTGCAACCCCACATATCTATCTGCAAAACAATATCCGGTAAATGCCCACAGAAGAATTAATATAAGCATCGAAGATGTATATTTCTTTAATGCTTTATGACTTGCCTCCGTACAGTTGGCAAGAATATTACGATTCCATCCGGTAATGAAACATCCAAATTTAACCCAGGGACTCATGATCTTTGAGATTTAAGCGTTTCTAACGAAAGTGCCGCAAGTCCCCTAAGAAATCCTCTTTCGTACGAAAGCAGCATTCCGATCATATACCCGGTATTGTTTCTTAAGTCTCTTTCCATTTCCTCCAGTTGTCGCTGATGCTCTGTAAGGGTTTGCTTTCTTGTTTTAAGTTGCTCTACCACATCAACCAAACCGGCTTGAGCACGAGATTGAATATGAAAATCTATCTCTCGTACATCATCCATGTATTTAAGTTTTACCTGTTTAAATCTTACCTCCAAATTATTTCTGATAATAACTTTATTCATCTCCTTGTACGAATTATCCGGGTTACAAAGAGCATCTTCGTAACCTTTCGTTTCGTAGTCTTCCTTCAAAAATTGATATATCAAATCGATCGGCATAGACGATCCATACGTAATTGTAGTTGTATTAGCTGAATCATCATTGGGGTCTGAATTATCAATAAGTTTGACAGATTATTTTTCAATCGAAATCATAATTATTAATAAAAAAAGTCCGACCCCCACGAGCCGGACTTTTACTGTATGAATCTTAAGCCAGCAACTTATACAGGTAACTGGTTCCATAACACTTATCTATCCGTACGCACCTCTATAACTTCCTGCAGGTTGGTGGTGTAGCAGGGTGAGAGTTTCTCGCGGCGGAGCTTCCATTTGCGGCCGGAGCCTTGTACGGCAAGGCTTAATTTGCGGTGGTCGAAGCCGGAGTTCAGAGCATCCATCACCTTCATGATCTTGGCGTGCTTTTCGCGGTCTACGTTGTCAAACAGATCCATCTGCACGGCGCTTTCGTCCACTATTTCGGTGATTATCACCCCTGCTTTTTTAAATTGATAGCCTTTTACATAAATAAGGCGTAGCGCCATAAGGGCATACTTTACCAACTCCAGCGAACTGCTGGTGGGAACAGGCAACTTGATTACATAATTCTTAAAATACTGAGGCAGATCACTCCGGAAGTTATTGGTATGAATAAAAACCATGAGCGAAGCAGCACACGATTTTTGAGCACGTAGTTTCTCGGCACACATACATACGTAGGTAGACACAGCCTCTTCCAGTTCGGAGAAATCCGTTACCATGTGGCCGAACGAGCGCGAAGTACAGATCTGCTTCTTAGGTGCAGGGGCCAGTTCCATTTCAATACACGACTCTCCGTTCAGCTCTTTCCACATACGTTCGCCCACCACAGTCATCTTCTGCCTTACCCAGGCCTTGGGAAGCTGAGCGAAATCGTAGGCATTCTTCACCCCGTGTTGAGCCAACATCTTAGCATGCTGCCTGCCTATACCCCACACATCGCCAATTTCCGTGAGTTGCAGCGCCTTGATACGCTTCTCGTCAGAATCAATCAGGCATACCCCTTTGTAGTTGGGATATTTTTTGGCAAACTTGTTGGCCACCTTGGCGAGGGTTTTGGTAGGCGCAATCCCCATGCTGATAGGTATACCCGTACCTTGGGTTACCGACTTTACAATCTGTTCGCCGTACGCCTTCAGATCCAGTTGGCCGAAACCACCCATGTGCAGAAAAGCTTCATCAATGGAGTATACCTCCATCTCCTCCACATACGAACCCAACATAGACATCACCCGGTTCGACATATCCCCGTACAACGTATAATTGCTGGAAAACACTTCAATGCCATATTGGTCAATCGCATCCTTAATCTGGTAGGCAGGCACCCCCATTTTAATGCCCAGGGCCTTGGTTTCGTTGCTGCGTGCAATCACGCACCCATCGTTGTTAGAAAGTACAACAATGGGCGTAGTACGCAGCCAGGGCTTAAACACCCTTTCGCAGCTTGCGTAGAAATTATTACAATCCGCTAACGCAAACATGGGCTATCTCCTTGTATTTCGATGCTTTTTGATGGAATAGGTAACAATACCCCAGATGATAAATTCGTTTCCGGCAGTCACCTTTATTGGTTGAAATTCTTTATTGGCAGGTATCAACCATACCGCATCCTGTTCTATCTGGATGTATTTGAGGGTGAACTCCCCATCTACACAACAGACTGCTAAATCCCCGTTACGAGGTTCCAGCGACTTGTCGATAATCAGCAGATCGCCGTCGTGAATATCAGCTTCTAGCAAGGAATCACCTTTCACCCGGCCGTAAAATGTAGTAGAGGGATGTTTCACCAGCTCGTGATTCAGGTCGATGCTTAAATCAAGGTAATCCTGTGCCGGAGAGGGAAAACCCGCCCGGATCCCCTCTTCCACAAACGGAAGTTCCACACTACTGGATGTGTCAACTTTAAAGATATCTAATTCCGACTTACTATTCTTCGTGTTCATTGTTCTGCAAAGATAAAACAAACCATGCATAAAAATACTATAACAGAATAGACGAATCTTTGGGATTCTTCTTCAAAAAATCACTTTTAACGGTATGGGCATCCATCCGTTCGGAATCAAAAGTGCGCAACATGGCAGCAATATCGGGGCGCTTTAATGATGGATCCAGCCACTTCTCCTCCTCTTCAACATGTAGGATAACAGGCATCCGGTTACCCGTTTTAGGGTTGTTATGAATAAAGCCTGTCAGTTGATTGGCCTGGGTGGTAAGGATGGAGAAGGTATTTAGAACCTCACCGGTCAGCTTGTTCTGCCAGGTGTCGCACACCCCGGCAAAGGAGAATATCTCCAAATCCCGTACAAAAATAAAGTAAGGTGTTTTTGTTCCATCGGCTTCGTGCCGCCATTCAAAGTAGCCCGTACTAGGAACAATGCAACGTTTAGAAAGAATCGGCCCTCTGAAGGAAGGGAGTTCAAATACAGTTTCCGACCGTGCATTATAGGTAAACTTCCGCATCTTATCTGCATCCTCCGGTGTCTTACACCAAAAGGGAATCAACCCCCATTTACGCACCTCGAGGGATTCGGAAGTCGTTACCACCGCACAATCGGGATTGGTAAAAGCCGATTGCCTGTACTGTTCTTCCAATATCTCGCGAGCAATCTCGATTATATCTGATTTCCGTCCATACCGCGCCGCCAACTGCTGCGCCTTCTTACTCATACTGTTATAAAAGCACATAGAACTTAGTGTGTTAAAGATTCAAAGATATACTATTATTATAACAATATAAAAGCAAAAAGTCCGACACTCACGAGCCGGACTTTCTTAACCAAAACCTTACCAAGCACAATGGTATTAACCATTTTCTTGATGTGGTACAAATATAAGTTATTTAAAGAATCATTCAACAATTAAAGTTATGTTACATAGCAGTCCGGTTAATTAGGTTAATTCATTTATTAAACTAATCGCGCGGACATTATAATGTGTGCAAATATATCCCGACCAATTTACTACTTAAACCAGCAACTTATACAGGTAACTGGTGCCGGCTACCGCTATCAAACACCAGCCAAGCAGGTTGGCGGCTCCATATTGCTCGGAGGTGCAGGGGTATCCGGAGGCGGGCGCTGACTGAGGGTTACAATTACACCCAGGGCAGCCAGGGCAATCTCCTTTTCTTCCATTACAAGAGCCAGGAGGATAAGGATCTTCAGGAATGTGAGGGTGGACTTTTTGCTGTTTCCTTTTCCGAAAAAAGCAGCTTGCCACTACCAAAATAAATTCAATGATCTGTTTTACTTGTTTCATCTTTCTGTTGTTTTAAGGGGTTGTGTTGAGAATCAATCTTTATGTTCCGGAAACTGCAACGCTATCAGCCTTTCCATATCGGTGGAAATCCGTATTAGCATGCGTTTGTAATTTTGGCGGTTGTCGCCGTTTACCTCGCTGATGTATCGGCTGTAGGCTATCTCCTGGGCATAGGCGGCAGGTACATTGCTTACGTTTGCGGCAACGGTATACGAGCTTCGTATGAGTCGGCAAAAATCGAAGAAGCTATCCCTTGCCGAAGCATAGCTGCGAAACAGCAATCCCGTTTCGTTGAGCCTTATTTTTTCGCCTGCCCAATAATCGGTCGGGCCACCATAGCCGGTTATTCCAAAAAAGGAATTATAATCTTTGGATAATCTGCTTTCCGCCCATCCGCTTTCGATGGCGGCCTGGGCAAGCACCACCACCGGATTGATATTAAATAGTTTCCCCGCCGCCTGGGCCAGGGGATAAAATTGCTGTACAAAAATTTCTTTTATCATGTGTTAGAATTGAAGTTTCGTATTGAGTTTTCAGGATGAAAAAGCCACCCCCAGGAGGTACAAAACCTCCGGGAGGGGCTTTGGGGTTAGTACACGTGCTCTTTATCGCACTTTTCTTCTACGGTTATCGTTTTAACCACCTGCTTTTCGAACTTTGCGTTATTGATGATATAACGCAACTTAGCGCCCGGACGGAACACGATCTTCGGTCTCTTGAACATCACAGAGGAAAAATCCTCCTCCGTATCTGCTCCCCCGCTGCCGGCCAGCATCTGGAAATTCCCCAGATCCTGAAGTTGGACCACATAGCCTTCTGCCAGCCTGGAGGCCAGGGTATGGGTGGTGGCATCCAGCACCGCTTTTACATCCGCACTGGAGGCGGTACAGTAATCGCCCACTGCCTCGCAGAATTTATCAAAATCCATTTTCATACTCGCCTTGGTCTGACCGTAAAATAATTTACTGTCTGCCGCAGCATTCTTTCTCATATCCTTCCGTCGTACAACGGTAAATTGTAAAGCCATCGTTAAATTGTTTTTAATTGTTTGTAAATAAATGCTTTGCTGATCAACAGTACAAATATACCACCCCCCGAAATCTCAAATCCACTTGTGTACACTTGTGTCCACCTGTGTCCACTTAAGTACAGATAAGTACAGATATGTCCACTTAGCCTATGCTTTACAGCATACCTAATTATAGATATTTACGTCCCTAAAAGTTGCATATATCAGGAAATAAATGTATCTTTGATAATAATAACATAATAATTTAAAACTTAATTTTTGACCTTAAATGAAAGTGTTCACTATTAAAAGTTATGGTTTCGGGGAGCTATCTTCCCTGTTTTCGCCCGATATAAACATGGCCTCGGCCTCCAAACAACTTAAACGCTGGATTACCGCCAACCCCAAACTCCTCCATCTCCTCCAACAGGAAGGATGGGAAAAAGGGCACAAACGGTTAACCCCCAAAATGGTGCAACACATCGTTTCCGTACTGGGAGAACCCTGAAATTACAGGGGTATTTCCTAATTCCAAATAAGCTTATTTGCACTTCAAAATAAGCTTATTTCAACACTCAAATAAACTTATCTGAGTCTTAAAATCAATTGATTTCAAGACAGGGAAAGCTTGTGCTTTTTTTTGAAAATAAACTGATAAAATATGTATTTACAAACGTATAACCAAATTGAAATTATGAACGAATTAAAGAAGAAAAGGTCTCGATTTAAAGAGTTGATCGAGACCTATTGCGGAGCCAACCCTTACAACTTCGACCTATTTTTAGCCAATGTAAGGAAGGATGAATATGCGCTCTCTATCATCCTCGAAATAATGGGATACATAAACGATCACGCCTATTTCAACAACAAGGAGCAGATGGTTTTTAAGAACAAATTCAAAAGCTATTTCCTCCCCAGGTTGCATACCATGCACAAGGAATGGGACAAGAATTACCATTACGAGAATTACATGCTCGAACTGAATGAGCATAGCTGCCGGAAAAATCGTGATGAGAAAAACAGGTTGCTGGCCAGAGAGTGTTTTTTAATTATTTACGGGCTTAGCATGGCACGAGTTATAAAATTCTCTTCCAAAAGGCATTTCCTGAAGTGCATCTGTAAGCTGCTAAAAATAAATTACAGGCTTCAAAGTATACAAAATGAGTATAATTTGACTGATAAATTTGCCGTAATAAACGCGTATGAGTCTGTAATAAAGAAGATTAAGGAACACAGTCAATGATTGAAAGGTTAATAAAACCGCCAAAAAAGTATAATCTGACCTTCCAAAAACATGTCGTATCATTGCAGTCGAAAGCAATTTCAAGAAACGAACGAAACAAATCTCCTCCGCTTGCGGAAGCGATTTAACCACAAGACCAAGACGGGAGGTCGCCACAAGTTCCCGTTTTTTTAAACTTTTTGTTCCGGCAAATCTGTAGATTAATATTAAATCAGGATTAATTTTAAAATTGTATTAAAGAACATGAATATTATATTAATAAAGGAGTTTACACCAGACATGACAACGACCTCATTAGAGGCCGCATCGATCCAAGGTTTAGGGGGTGCATTCAGTGGTGCAAAACAACCTTTCTACAGCAAAAACCGGAACTTTACCCAATTATCCAACATAATTATGGAAAAATCGTGTTCCATGCGCAGACTTATCAACGAAGGGTATTGTGCAATTCCCAGAACCGTGTTACACAACCTTACGAACCAGGACGATCTGGAGAGACTTGTTGCCAATCTCTTATTTAATTTTTTCATGGATGCCCGGTTCGTAGATGGCACCATGGCAATTAAAAATTCGGTATATCCCTGCCGGCGCGGTCAGCTGATTATTCAGCAAAAGAAAATGGCGGCTCAGCTGAATGTAAATTACCGATTATTTAGACAGGCTATGGATTTTCTAAAAAGCGATGGCATTATCGAAGTGGAACGCCTGAAGGACGGCAGCCGAATCACCATCACAGCCTACGATATGTTGGTAGGGGCCAAGCTGAAAGAGCATAAACCGGCCGAACCGAAGAAGTTGCCCTGCGATGTGTACGAGATCAACATGCGGGAGATGTTTCCGGATCAGAACAGCAATTAATCAAAACAAAACAAACACGGTGCAAATCAATCCGTTTGCACTATTAAATCAATCAGTATGAATAACATTTCATTGGAATTTAAAGAAGAGATTTCCTTACTTTGTGCCCTTATTACGGGTCAGACCTGCATGGGTGATATCTACCCCCGACTTAAACCGGAGCATTTCGACAGCAAGCCCTTCGGCTTTGTGTACGAGGCTTCCGTTAACCTGTACAACAACGGTATTCCCATGGACCTTACCTTGCTTGAGGAGGAGATGCGGCGCATCGATCCGGCCTATTACAACGAGATAAACGGTATCGATGCCGTAAAGGATTATTTCGGATTGGTGCTGGACGGATGCAACGTGCGGATGTATGCGGATCATATCATCGAAGGGTTTCAGCGGCGTAAGTTCTCCACACTTTCTACCGAGATGCGCGCCAAAGCGGTGCAGTACAACCTTTCCATGAAGCAGATTCTGGAAGATACGACGCTGAAGATGCAGCAGATCAGCTGCGTGGGAGTGGATAATTCAACCATCCGCCAGGTGTCTCAGATTGGGGAAGAGGTGATTGCCAAACACGAACGGATGCTGCAACAGGATGTGCATTCGGTGGGATTGTCCACCGGTCTGAAAGGGTTGGATGAGATAATAGGCGGTCTGCTGCCCGGCGAGGTGCCCTGTATCGGCGCACGACCGGGACAGGGGAAGTCGGCTTTGGCACTCTTTATTGCCCTGCAGGTGGCGATGAGCGGACATCCGGTGTATTTTATCACCCTCGAAATGAGTCTGGAACAGCTTTACGGTCGTATCCTGCTGTCGCTCTCCGAGGTATCGGCCGCCAATTTACGTCAGCATGGACTTACCGTTACCGAGATCGAGGCGGTTCGCAACCTCAATAAAACCAAGTTGGCCGAGCTGCCGCTGTATATCGACTACATTCCTTCGGCACGGGTGGAGGATATCCGGTCGAAGGTTAAGCTGGCGCGCAACCGCAACCAGTGCGATCTGGTGGTGCTGGACTACCTGCATCAGCTGGAGCTGGAGAGCGACGCCAATAACAACCACGCCACCACGTTGGGTTTTGCCATCAAGCGCATCAAGGATCTGGCCATCGAGGAGCACATCCCCATCCTGCTGCTTTCGCAGCTGAACCGCGACATCGAGAAACGTACCGATTCAAAGGATCCCCGTATGAGCGACCTGCGCGATTCCGGTGTACTGGAGCAGGCGGCGGATATCGTAATCTTTATAAACCGCCCCGAACAACAGGGTAAAACCAAGGATGTAAACGGTGAATCGCTTGCCGGGATAGGCTTCCTTAAAGTAGCGAAAAACCGAAACGGAAGCACGGGCATCACCCGTTTCCGTTACAATGAGAACATGACACGCCTGAGCGATTATTAATTCACAACCGGTCTGCCGCCATCGTAACCGGCGGCAGACTTTCCTTAAATCATCCATACCATGAGTATCGATTACGAACAACAGACCCGCGACCTGAAGGATTCGCTTTGCATTGAAAAGGTGATTGGCGCCTACGTGCACCTGCAACAAAAGTTCGGCGGCAAATACATCGGGCTTTGTCCCTTTCACGACGACAGTCATCCCTCTATGCATGTACACCAGGGGAAGCAGATCTTTAAATGCTTTGCCTGCGATGCCGGGGGCGATGTGTTTTCATTCATTCAGCAATACGAACGTTGCAGCTTTGTGGATGCCGTAAAGCTACTGCGCGAACGGTGGGGAAACGGTTCGGAACCGCTGGTGATGCACACACCTCGCAAAGTGGAAAAGAAGCCGGTGGTGGAACTTCCCCCTGCCCAACAGGAGGCCATCGAAGCCGCCAACATCCGCTTCCTGAAATCCCTCAGCGGATTCCACCCCGAAGTGGCCAGCCAGTACGATCCCGACTTTGCACAAACAAACGGTACCGGCTTAGATAAGCCCATGGATTCCGAAATGAAGTTGAGCGGAGTGAAAGCCATTGAGCCATCGGGGAAGTATCATCCCGATTGCCATGGCATCGCACAGACGTATATAGATTACGAAGTGGGTATGGCAGGGATGTCCGTGCTTCACGGATTTTCGGCCATGGCGGGACGTATTATCTTTCCCATCCGCGATGCCGGCGGCAGACTGGTAGGCTTTGCCGGACGGACCACTTTCAACCCCACACAGGAGGAGAAAAAGCACGTACAAAAGTATCTGAACAGTAAATCGGACGGATTGTATAAAAAGAGCGAAACCCTGTATGGATTGTTTCAGGCAGGCAACGCCATCCGCAACGAAGGATTCTGCTTCCTGACCGAGGGCTACAAAGACGTGTTGTCCATGGTGGCGGCAGGCTATCCCAATTCGGTGGCACAGTGCGGTGCAGCCTTTACCAACGAACAGGCTTTGTTGCTGAAGCAATATACCAACCGCGTGGCCGTATTGATGGATGCCGACGAGCGAGGTCGCGAAATTGCCGCCAAAGCTATCCATGTATTGCAAAGCAACGGCCTCCAAACCTGCGACCTGGTACTCCCTCCGGGCGAAGACCCCGACTCCCTTTTCCGCCGACTGGGCCGCCAATCCTTCCGCGCCATCATCCGCGAATCCCAACTAACCGACCAAATCCAATCCACCACCCCCAAAAGCGAATTGCCTTTGCAAGCCACAGAAGAATTCGGTACGCTGATAAGCGACCGCCCCCGACTGGAAGCCCGCGAAGCCGAGCTACGCAAACAAATAGGAAAACTATACGACAAGCGATTCATAACCGGAGCCGGCCCCGACCGCATCCAACTCAACATCGACCTGATGCACCTGCACACCCAACTAAAACAAATAGGCAAACAACTAAACCGCCCCAAAGTCTGGCATTAAAACAAAAGGCACCGGTCGGGTAAAATCTACCAAAGTCAGAAATTACAACACCCCGACCGGTTGCCTTAAAATATTCTTTCATTATTTATTTGTTAAACATTTCTATTTCTTTTACCCCCGTCCACTTTTCGCAACGGACGGGGGTTTAAAAGAACTTTCAAAACCCCCACCGGTTGCCATTAATTTTCCTGTAATTTATCTTAAACAGAACCAGTTTTATAATATGGAATCAATTCCATTTGCAACGCGATACTTTGCTTCGGTCACCTCCTTATTAGTCATCCTTCTTGAAACTTCAATAAAAGCAACTGTAAACAGGTTATTCAACTTATCGAACGCAGCAGGTTTAAGCGTTACACCTTTATTCAACAAATCCATCCACAACACACTCTTATTTATATAGGTAAGAGGATTCATATAAACAGACAAATCTTCCTGTTCGTGGTAGATCAAACCCTGATTCCTGGACTTTATCTTCATCGCCTCATTACATGCACCTTTACAGCAATAATACGCTTTTTGGTAAAATTCTTTTAGGTTGTAAGATTTGTGTTTAGTAGTCCAGGTCACAAATATTCCGGATGCCGGATCGGTAAGCAAGTCTTTTCCACAGTGTTCGCATAACAATTCGGTTTTGGAAATAAATTCTTTCACTTTCATGTTGATAATTTATTTGTTAAACTACACAAAGATGGCCCAAATATTCCAATTCCGCAACTAATTACTTATCCATCCTCCAAAACCCAGATAAATCATTAGTTTATTATGTGCTCCCCCTCTGTCCCTAACGAATACCATTGGAGATGACGAGGATTAATATTTGGCTGAGATTATAAACATGTAAAACTTAATAAAATAATACCCTTTAAAAGCAAAAAACAATAATTAAAATAAAAACACCTCAATTAATTTATTTATTGTACAATTATAACTATTTTCTCAAATATTTACTAAATTTGTATGCAACATAGAAAATCTCTTTTTTTGTTTATTATATTTTCTATATATCTCACTTATTTTAATTGTGAAAATATTAACATTTATCGTAGTAAATAATGTAATAAAATAATGACAAAAGAATCTGATAATATAAGAGAACAAGTTTTTAGAATAACACAAACTTTTCTAAAAACTCCACCATTAATTGTTTGGGGTTCCGGTGCCACTGTGCCTTTCGGCTTACCAAGTATGTTTAAATTAAATGAAAAACTAAAGGAAGAAATCATAGGTTTTGACACAACTAATACCAATTTAGAATTGGAATTAGGAAAAGAAAAATATAAAAACCAAATACCAGAAATAAAGAATGTAATTTGGAATGAAATAAATGGGGCTGACATAGCTGTTTTGGAAAAAATCACATCAAATGAGATTGATAGTTTCAAAGGAATCAAACTTTTAATTGATAAATTCATTGATGTACACCCAAAAGTATTGAATATCGTAACCACTAATTATGATAGAGTCTTAGAGTATGTTATGGCCTATTATAGTATCAATTTTACAGATGGTTTTACAGGTAAAACTCTCTCCTGTTTTGATGAAAATTTATTTCAAAATAAAGATATGGTAAATTTAATCAAAGTTCATGGTTCTTTAAATTGGTTTGACGTTTCAGGAGAACTAAGATTTATGAATAATTGTTACGCTCAACACTCCCCTAAAATAATTGCTCCAGGGAGAAACAAATTTCAAGAAGCTTATAATAGTCCGTATAGAGAGCTCATTCAAAAAGCTGACACAATAATAAAAAATGCTTCTAGTTTTCTGATTATTGGGTTTGGATTCAATGATGAACACTTAACCCCTCGAATAATAACACAAATAAAAAAAGGTGCTCCTGTAGTATTAATTACAAAGAGTATAACAGATAGCACATACAAAGAAATAGAAAAGGCTGAAAAGTACATCCTTTTCGAGGAAAAAGAAGTTGGTGTTACTAGAATCATGTATAAAAACAACAATATTAATAAAAAGATGGATGTTACTTTAAATGGAAATTTTTGGCAATTGAATAACTTTATCGAAATATTATAGCATGAATATGGAATCTTTAATTGGAAAAGTGCAAAGTGTCGATACAGGAAATGTATCAGTAAAAGTTGATAATGAAGAGTCATTGAACAGCGTTCAAATTAATCAGATTGTTCAAATTCGTTCAACAAAAACAGGTGAGAAAATAATAGGCTTAGTTTCAAAAATAATGAGAAAAGCCGTAGCAGAAAAGATTGATGAAAAAAATGATCCTGACTATATTGTTGAAAATGTAATCCGCATCAATCTTGTAGGAACATTAATCGAAAAAAGTGGAACTGAAAAATACATTTTCAAAAGGACATTAAACACGGTTCCAAGTATTAACGCTGATTGCTTCCTATTACAAGGGAATGAATTATCAATGTTTATGAATACCCTTTCATCTAATAGTGAAAATCCTTTAACAATTGGCAAATATACTATTTCAGAAGAATCAAATGCTAATTTGGATGGGAATAAATTCTTTCAAAGACATGCTATAATTGTAGGTGGTACAGGATCTGGAAAATCTTGGACTGTAGCTAATATTCTAGAAAAAGCTACAAAATTGTGCTCAATTAATTCTGTTGTTTTTGATTTACATGGAGAATATAAACCTCTAGGCAAATTAAAGAATACAACTTTGTTAAAAATTGCTGGACCAGCTGATAATTCAAGTGATAAAAATGTTATTTTTTTGCCGTATTGGCTATTGTCTTACGAAGAAATAGAATCACTACTTTTGGACAGAAGTGATTCCAATGCTCCTAACCAATCTAGAGTATTATTTGATTTAATAATCAATTATAAAAAAGAAATATTGAAGAAAGAAAACAAACAAGATATATTAAATAATTTTACTATTGAAAGTCCAATCCCTTATAAAATATCAGATGTCTTAAATTCATTGGAAAAGTTGGATACTGAAATGGTACAAGGTAGTAAAGCAGGCTCTGATAAACAGGGGCCTTTGCATGGAAAATTAACTAGATTTATCCAACGATTAAAAAGCAAAGAGGCGGATAAAAGATTAAATTTTCTATTTAATTCAGAGGAAAAACTTCTTCATTATGATTGGTTTTCTGAACTTGCAAATAATTTACTTGATTTTGGTAATGGTAAAGGCTTGAAAATAGTTGATTTTTCGGAAGTTCCTTCAGATATATTACCTTTGATTACAGGTTTAGTTGGTAGATTAATATTCTCTATTCAGCAATGGATGGAACCAAGCAAACGACATCCAATTGCTTTATTTTGTGATGAAGCACACTTATATATTCCTACATATATTAAAGGAGGAATTGATGAAAGAGGATTGCAAAATTTTGAACGAATTGCAAAAGAAGGACGAAAATATGGTATCTCTTTAGTGGTTATAAGCCAGCGACCTTCTGATGTGAATAAAACAGTTTTAAGTCAGTGTAGCAACTTTGTAGCAATGCGTCTTACAAATCCAGAAGACCAAAATGTAATTAAACGACTCTTTCCTGATAATCTAGGTGATTTTTCTGAAATGCTTCCTATATTAGATACTGGAGAAGCGTTAATTGTGGGAGATGCTTCATTATTGCCAAGTCGTGTAATTATAGATAAACCAACTATTAAGCCAGATAGTGCAACAATAAATTTTTGGGATGAATGGAATGTTCCAAATAAAGAAAAAGGTATTCTACTAGCAGTTGAGTCATTACGTAAACAACAAAAATAAAAAATTCATAATACTACTCTACCTTGTGGACAAGAAACAACGTTGAATAGAAAAATTATTCATTACATATAGTTATATATATTCTAACAAATGGGAAAAGGGGATAGAAAAACACGTAAAGGAAAACGTTTTATAGGTACTCGTAAAAAGAAAACCAAACGGAACTGCTATGAAATTAATGCTATAATATTTAATAAAACATTTGATTATACTCAAGAAATTGAATATGCAGTAAAAAACAGTATCGTTAGTAATAGCGATATTTTTGACTTTAGAGATACTCCCCAAAAAAAGCATTATGAATCTATTTACAATTTTTGTAGAGAAAATCTCGACATTCATTTCAATAGAAAAAACATATTAAAAAGTACTTTTTTATATTCCAATGATTATAATGTAAATGCAAAGGCCTGTAAATATAATAATCATTGTGTAATATTGTTTAACATGGGATTAATGCAAGAATGCATAAATAAGTATTTAAACAATCATGCTTTAAATGAATTTGTACAATCAAAAGAACCTGATTTGATTGCTAAATTTGATAACTCCATGAGCTATTTAGCTTTTCAAATAAATATTCAATTTACTTATTATCACGAATTGGCTCATTTGTTTCAACTTTCTAGGGTTGAAACAGACAAAGAACTTCAAGAGCAAAGTATTGATAACAATTTTAATATTATTAATCACAAATTGGAGATTAATGCAGATACCTATGCATCTATATCTATTGCAACCCAAATACATCAATATATAAATACTTATTTAATAGAAAACATTAATCAAGAAGTTGTTACGACAACTATAGCTATTTTTGGAGCATGTCTGTTCGAATACATTCTAAACTTCACTAGCCATTTAGAGTTGTATTTTAAAGAATACAATCACCCACATCCTCTTATAAGAGTACTAAATATTATTTTAAATATAACGAACCATTTTTCTGTAAATAAAATATATAAAGAGCAAGGAGTTAATCTTAACAATAGCGTTCTTTTCTTTAAAATCATGGATTTTCATAATGAGTTAACAAACAATGAAGTATTCACGACTGCTATTCCCAATTTCAGGCAACAATATACAAATAATAATAAAAGTATCGTTTCATATATTAAAGAAATAAAAAATTGGGAAGATGGAATTACATATATTAATGCAATGGATATTTGGAATAAAAATGTAGATATAATCGACTAATCGACTTTTACTGGTTCAATCAAAATAATGAAACATACATCACGGATACACCTACAAAAGTTAAGGGGAAAAGATTATAAAATTATCTTTCTAAATAAAAAAGTATATGCACAAAGATAGTTATAGCTTGTTAATACCTGAAGGGTTGTTGGATTACTTTGAAATAGTGTCGGTAGAAGAAAAGCCCAGGGAGATCAAGATTTATCTGGAAGAAATGAATAATATCAACCAAAAAGATTCTGCTTTCGAGTATGGGTGTAAAGGATTTTATCCCCATGTTATGGTCAATATTTTTTCGGTACGAGGTAAATTGCTGGATAAAATCTCTTACTGTACAACAGTGATAATAGTATTGACAACATTGAATAGATTACAATTCAACTTCATACATTAAAAAGTAAATAATTATGGCATACAAGGACGACATTTTGATTAAGCTAGAAGATTCCAACAAGTGGCCTGGATTTGAACGCCCAGAATTTCTTGATGAATTAAATGAGTTAGCAGATAGTAGTTTTGAAAAAAAAACTATTGAAGGGTATTTAGCTTCAGTATTAATTTATCATCAATTAACAGAAGAGCTTATTCGGATTCTAATTGAGAGTTCAACATTTTATATTCAATTGAGAGTATTTCCTCAAGAATTTCAAGATAGAAAATTTAAAAACAAAATGTTTGGTCAGCTCATTCAAGAATTGAATCAGTCTATTTTAGATGAAAAAATTCACATATTTGTAGAAAAGGCAAATAATTTAAATTTCTTAAGAATAGAGATTGTACATAGGCTAACTACTTCTGAGACAATAAAGAAAGTAAAAAAACAATGTGAAAAAGTACAAATCATATTCAATGAGATATGGGAATTATTTGATGAAATTTACGATAATTACAGGGTCACTTATAAAGACTTTAAAAAAGATATAGATGAATTGCGAGAATTGTTGTAAATAAATGATCCTTCAATCAATATTCTCATTCGAAATACACATATTGTTCAACAAAAAATGTTTCTATCTACTGAATTAATTGTGGTGTTCTTTGTAATTCATTGTTATTTATAAGCATATATGCACTTTTATCTTTACTTTCTTTGTGGTAAAAGAGATCATGGATCACCGACAAAAGTTGAGGGGAAAAGTATTAAAACACAAAAAAGGCAACCATCTTAGATAGTTGCCTTTTTGTTGTCGGGGTAGCGGGATTCGAACCCACGACCCCCTGCTCCCAAAGCAGGTGCGCTAACCGGACTGCGCTACACCCCGAAAAACCAGTTGACTTGCGTCTTGTTTTCTGATTGCGGTGCAAAGGTAGGGTTTATTTTTTAACTGCAAAACTTTTTCCCTCTTTTCCTTCAAAATTATTGAATCCACCCAGGCATTATATCAGCCAAACAAGCATCACTTCTTTCATTTTGAACGTATTAAAGAGATTCCACATCCAATTACGGGGTGTTAGTTATTACATTGTTTCGTAATTTGAGCTTTAATCAAACATAAAGTCATATCTTTGCAGCCACAAATTTTAGGTTATCTTATGGATTGGTTATCGGATGCGTTTTTAAAACCCACAATCATACAGGCTGTGATTGTAATATGCATGGTGTCTGCTCTGGGACTCGCTCTGGGCAGAATAAAGTTTTTCGGCATTTCGTTGGGTATCACGTTCGTGTTTTTTACAGGTATCCTTGCCGGACACATCGGCATCGAGGTTAATCCGGACATGCTTAACTTTGCCCAGAACCTGGGACTTATTCTTTTTGTGTATACACTGGGACTGCAAGTGGGCCCCGGCTTTTTCTCTTCATTCAAAAAAGGAGGAATCGAATTAAACCTGCTTTCCATTGCTGTAATTGTGCTGGGTATTTCCATGACACTAGGATTTCACTGGGGATTGGGGGTTTCACTATCCAATATGGTAGGCTTGTTTTCGGGGGCGGTAACCAATACTCCGGCACTTGGTGCGGCTCAGCAGGCATTTCTGCAGCTTAATCCGGCAGACACCAAAGGAACTACCGATATGGCTTTAGCTTGTGCGGTAACTTATCCTTTAGGGGTTGTAGGCGTTATTCTGGCCATTGTGTTTTTACGCAAGTTTTTCATCTACAAGAATGACACCTCTTTTTCGAAAGAGCATAAAGATCCTACCACCTATGTTGGCGAGTTCCAGGTAAGCAATCCGGCCATTTACGATAAAAGCATCCGCGATATCATGAAGCTTACTCACAAGCAGTTTGTAATTTCCAGGGTGTGGAGAGATGGCAAGGTTAGTATTCCTACTTCGGAGACGAAGCTGCTCCCACACGACCATCTGCTTATCATCTCGGTGAAATCGGATGTAGAGAGTATCAGAGTATTGTTTGGCGAACAAGAGCAAGTGGATTGGAACAAGGAAGATATCGACTGGAATGCAATTGACAGTCAGCTTATATCCCGCAGGGTGATTGTTACCCAGCCTAAGATAAACGGGGTTAAATTGGGATCGTTGAAGCTGCGCAATCTGTACGGCATAAATATCACCCGCATCAACCGCGCGGGAATCGATTTGCTGGCCTCTCCTAACCTGCACCTGCAGATTGGGGATAAGCTGACCATCGTGGGAGAAAAGAATTCGGTAAACAATGTGGTGAAGATCCTTGGCGACGAGGTAAAACGACTGGACAATCCCAACCTGATTGCCGTATTTGTAGGCATCACTTTGGGTGTTATCCTGGGCGCATTACCCATAACCATTCCGGGCATAAGTACACCTGTTAAACTTGGAATTGCCGGGGGACCTATCATCGTGGGGATACTGATGGGGGCTTTTGGTGCCCGTCTACATCTTACTACTTACACAACGCAAAGCGCAAACCTGATGCTTCGTCAGCTTGGTATCGTTATCTATCTGGCAGGATTGGGTATCAACTCGGGTGCTCACTTCTTCGAGACCATCTTCCGTACCGAAGGTCTGATCTGGATTGGATTGGGTGCCGCACTCACGCTTGTACCCGTATTGATTGTGGGCGTTGTAGCCATGCGTGTTCTTAAAATGGATTATGCCAACAGCATGGGTATGCTTTGCGGTAGCATGGCCAATCCCATGGCGCTGAGTTACGCAAACACAACGGTTGAAGGTGATGAACCATCGGTTGCCTACGCAACTGTATATCCCTTGTCCATGTTTATTCGGGTTATTTCGGCACAACTGCTCATCCTGCTGTTTTCCTGATATAACAGAGGTTTGAGCACTTCATCGCTTCCCGGTGGAACGTATTGATGTTGCTCATCCTGCATTTTCCTGCTGTTTTTGTTTTCCTTCTTTTTCGTGATATAAGGAAATGTTGTATCAGGCAAGCTTAGAACACCGGACCAGCAGTTTGTCGCCGTTGGCGTTGGTCGTAGCAAATATATAAACATCACCCCCTTCGGCTATTTTGGTTCGCTTCCGCAACTCCTGAACCGATAATGGAAAGTTCCTTACGGTAATGTTTGCCTTGGGAACGCTCTTGTGCAACTCCTTGGCCAGCTTACCGGTAAAAGGATATACCTCCTGCACCACAAACTTTCTGCCCGGGAAAAGTTCAACCAGGTTATCGGAAGTGTAAAGGTGACTGCTTACCTGAAGCTTGGCCACCCCCATCCGGTCCGCCACACACTTAAAGGCTCCGGCCTTTAGCAACGATGCGTTGGGCTCGTATAAAAAACGACCGATACCTGCAGCCATTCCGGCAGCCGTATCCCGCTCGTCCGCCAGGGTAAATGAAAAGGACTCCGTACTTTCGCTGGTAAGGTTTACGCAGGTTATAAGAGGATCAACCAATGCCGTTGTACGCTCCAGAATAAACAACAGCTCCTTACATTCGTTCTTTACCGACACCACATGCACGCCGGTGGTCTGGGGCAGCAGCTGCAACGTGTGCTGAATATCGGCCATGGGAGATATTTTGGCAATAATACGGGGCGCCTTCTGCAGTAATATGGGAGCAAGTCTTATTAAATCGGGTTCGCAATCTTCAAGAGCATACACCCGCTTGTCTCCTTGTCCTCTGCGGGCCGGATCGATATAAAACAGATCCACCTGCTCTATTTGCTCCAGGTACTCTACAGCATCTGTATTCAGCACCCGGATATTGTCTGCCTGTAGCACTCCGAAATTATGACGGGCAGTTTCGCAATAACGTTCAAAGCGCTCGAGGTAAAGCACCTCACGGGCCTTGTGTGAAATAAAGTAGCTATCCACCCCAAGTCCGCCTGTAAGGTCGCACACACGCTCGTTTTCGCCAACCAACTGCTGTTTATACAATCCGGTTAGCTCGGACGAACACTGTTCGGCAGCTATTTTGGCGGGAAAGAGCAATGCTTCGTTGTCGTACCACGAAGGTAACTTATCCTTGATCTGACGGCGGGATGCAAGCTGTTCCACCGCAAAAGGGATATCGATATCCGGATAGCGGTTAGCCGAAAGCAACAGCTTGTTGAGATCGTCTTTTTGATGTTTACGTATAAAATCGCGGAATTGTTCTGTAACCTGCATGATTGTACTGCTTCTTGAATGTTTTTAATCTATACCCCCGCAAAAGAGAATGTATCGATGGGATATCACAGCTTGAATCCGATACAAAAATAAGGCAAATATTTCAATCTGGCCCTGCATATACAAGGATCGATCTCATTATAGATATTTTTTATTCTTACGGATGCAGATTAATCTCAATAATAATCGTATTTTTGTAGTTGGTTTAAATGTTTAGTAACTATATTAACAAGAAAATTCTATTTGATAAATGGGAAGAGTATTAATTATTGGTGCAGGTGGTGTTAGTACGGTAGCAGTTAAGAAGATCGCTATGAATGCGGATGTTTTTACAGATATCATGCTGGCAAGCCGTACAAAGTCTAAATGTGACGCGATTGCTGCTGCAATCAAAAACGTAAAGATTCAGACAGCTCAGGTGGACGCAGACAATGTGGACGAACTCATCAAACTGTTCAATTCCTTCAAACCGGAGTTGGTGGTTAACCTGGCACTCCCCTATCAAGACCTTACCATCATGGATGCATGTCTTGCCTGTGGTGTGAACTATCTTGACACAGCCAATTACGAACCTATCGACGAAGCTAAATACGAGTATAGCTGGCAATGGGCTTATCAGGATAGATTTAAGGAAGCTGGTCTGACAGCTATCCTGGGTTGCGGATTCGACCCGGGGGTAACCGGAGTTTTCACTGCTTATGCAGCAAAACATCATTTTGATGAAATTCAATACCTGGATATCGTGGATTGTAATGCCGGTGATCATCACAAGGCTTTTGCAACCAACTTCAATCCGGAAATTAATATTCGCGAGATTACTCAGAAGGGCAAATACTGGGAAAACGGCCAGTGGGTGGAAACAGAACCACAGGAGATACATAAGCCGCTTAACTACCCCAACATCGGTCCGCGTGAATCGTATCTGTTGCATCACGAGGAGTTGGAGTCGCTTACCAAGAACTTCCCGACTATCAAACGTGCCCGTTTCTGGATGACATTCGGTCAGGAGTACCTTACTCACCTGCGTGTGATACAGAACATCGGTATGTCTCGTATCGATCCTATCATGTACAACGGAATGGAAATTGTTCCAATCCAGTTCCTGAAGGCTGTGTTGCCTAACCCCGGCGATCTGGGCGAAAACTACACAGGCGAAACATCCATCGGCTGCCGTATCCGCGGACTAAAAGATGGTAAAGAACTTACTTACTACGTTTACAACAACTGCAGCCACCAGGCAGCTTACGAAGAAACAGGTGCGCAGGGTGTTAGCTACACTACAGGTGTTCCGGCTATGATCGGTGCAAAGCTGTTCATGCAGGGTATCTGGCGTAAACCGGGTGTATTTAACGTAGAGGAGTTTAATCCGGATCCGTTCATGAAAGAACTGAACGAACAGGGTTTACCTTGGCACGAATTGTTTAACGTAGACTTAGAACTATAAGCATATGGCACTTACTGTTGGAGATAAAGCCCCCGAAATACTGGGGACCGATCAGAATGGGAACAATATCAAGCTGAGCGATTTCGCAGGAAAAAAACTAGCATTGTATTTTTATCCCAAAGATAACACATCCGGCTGTACGGCTCAGGCCTGCAGCTTGCGTGATGGATACGAACAGCTTCGTGCTGCAGGATACGAGGTTATTGGGGTAAGCAAAGACAGTGCCAAGTCGCACCAGGGCTTTATCTCCAAACAGTCGTTGCCCTTCAGCTTGATTGCTGATACAGAAACAACCCTGAACCAGGCTTTTGGCGTATGGCAGGAAAAATCGATGTACGGACGTAAATACATGGGGACTGCCCGTACAACCTTTATTATAAACGAGGAGGGCATCATCGAACGGGTGATCGACTCGAAAGAGGTGAATACAAAAGACCATGCAAATCAAATCCTTAATAAATAATACGATGGCTGAAAAAGAAAAAGGTTCAGAGATTAATTTTGAGAAACCGGCACCCAACCTGGAGAAACTGAAGGCGTTGCGTGCCACAATGGATAAGATTGAGAAAAGCTACGGCAAAGGCTCAATCATGAAAATGGGTGATGATCATGTGGAAGAGGTAAGTGTCATCCCTTCGGGTTCGATCGGGCTGGATGCTGCCTTGGGCGTAGGCGGATTTCCCCGCGGAAGGGTGATCGAGATTTACGGACCGGAATCGTCTGGTAAGACTACCCTGGCCATTCATGCCATTGCCGAAGCACAAAAAACAGGTGGTATTGCCGCATTTATTGATGCAGAGCATGCATTCGACCGTTTCTATGCCGAAAAGCTGGGTGTGGATGTAGAGAACTTATATATTTCGCAACCGGATAGTGGCGAACAGGCACTGGAGATTGCAGAACAGCTTATCCGCTCGTCGGCTATCGATATCATCGTTATCGACTCTGTGGCGGCACTTACTCCCAAAGCCGAACTTGAAGGCGAGATGGGCGACAGCAAGATGGGTCTGCAAGCCCGTTTGATGTCTCAGGCATTGCGTAAGCTTACCGCCGCTATCAACAAGACAAATACTACCTGTATCTTTATCAACCAGCTCCGAGACAAGATCGGTGTTATGTTTGGTAATCCGGAAACTACTACCGGTGGTAATGCTCTTAAGTTTTATGCTTCGGTGCGTCTGGATATCCGTCGTATCGGTCAGCTTAAGGACGGCGACGAGGTAAAAGGTAACCAGGTTCGCGTAAAGGTGGTGAAAAACAAGGTTGCTCCTCCTTTCCGTAAAGCCGAATTCGACATCATGTTTGGTGGAGGTATATCCCGCACCGGCGAGATAATCGATTTGGGTTCCGAATTGAATATCGTAAAGAAAAGCGGTTCATGGTATAGCTACAATGAGACTAAACTGGGACAAGGCCGCGATGCTGCCAAGCAGTGTGTTGCCGATAATCCCGAATTGGCCGAAGAGATTGCCGGATTAATTTTGAATGCCCTGAAGGGATAAGAGATAGCTTTCTTTTGTGAAAGTAAAATAAAACCTTGTTATTACCGTTATTCGGGATAACAAGGTTATTTTTTTAACTCCAATACTTGTAAAACGGCATGAGTGAAAAAGACAGATACATCGCACTATGTATTACGGAAGAATCCATTCCCCTGTTCGGCAGACCCTGGTGGCTGGATGTGGTGTGCGGAGCTTCAAAGTGGGATGTGTTATTGGTTGAAGATGGAAACAATATCTTAGCCGCCATGCCCCTTTATAAACCACTTTCCAACGTGATTTCAATGCCCTGCTATACCCAGACCATGGGACCCTGGATAAACCCTCGTTTCGAGCCGAAGGCTTATGGTAAACAAATCACCCACAGGCAGGAATGTTTAAAGAAGTTTGTTTCCCGATTGGACGGATACAGCTCCTTTTTACAAAATTTCCATTCCGGCATTACCGACTGGCTTCCTTTTTACTGGGGTGGATACAACCAGACCACCCGCTATTCGTACGTATTGGAAGGTATTAATAATCAGGAGATATTGTGGGATAATCTGAGTCAGAATATACAACGTAACATCCGCTCTGCACGCGATAAAAAGGGTATAATCTGTAAGAAGGGAATTCCGGTGGATGATTTCCTGAAGGTGAATGCCCAGAGCTTCGGCAGACAGGGATTAGCTGTTAAAGGCGACGAGCAGTTGCTGAAACGGCTTATTGAATGTTGCCGCCTCCGGAATCAGGGGGAGCTGTGGGGTGCATACGATTCTACTGGGCAACTTCACGCTGCGATCTTTGTGGTATGGCAGAAAAGCTCGGCCTACTATCTGGCCGGAGGCGAAGATCCGGCACTACGATCATCGGGCGCCGGCAGCCTGCTGATGTGGGAAGCCATCTGTTCTGTATCCCGGTTTACGGATCGATTCGACTTTGAAGGATCAATGTTAGAGGGTGTTGAGCATTATTTCCGGAAATTTGGTACAATTCAGACCCCCTATTTCACAATAACAAGAGGAAAAATGTGTTTACTACACAGAGCCTGGTTAAAACTAGGGAAATTTGTAACCAAACAACATGATGAGCGAGATGATAACCGAAAGATTTAAGCTGAATGAAGAGACGATTCGTTACATTATTCACTTTTTAATTGCAGTAAAAGTTCCCGATGAGGTATATAATGCGGTTGGTTATACGGCGGACAAAGATCTGTATAAGAACTACAACATCATTATTAATCCATCTCTGTTCTTTCACGAAAAAATTTACGGCACACATTCCAACCTTCCTATATTGCCTTTAAAACAGATTGAAGGTGTTCCATTGCTTTACGGCAAACCTCAAACCTTCTGGGCTGGCGAAACTTTGATTGTATACGCCGATATTATTGCCAGTGCTTTTTTTATGCTGAGCCGATACGAAGAGATGGTACGTCCTGCTGTAAGGGACGAGCACGGCAGATTTCCCGGGAAAGAATCGATTGCCGGCCGAATGGGGTTCATTAACAGGCCCATCGTGGACGAATACGGAAAGATACTTCGCAGGTGGTTACGAAGTACGGGATTCGAAATTCCCGAGCCGGGTAAGGCTATAAAAAAGATCTACCTCACCCACGACCTGGATATGCCATTCTTTTGCAGATCGTGGAAAAGTGTCATACGTGAGCTGATGCGTGGCACCAACGCGCTCAGTCTTCTACGCATTCGAACCGGACAACCGGAAGCCGATCCCTTTTATACCTTTCCCTGGTTTGATATACAAGCCCGGAAACTTCAGCTTACAGTTGGTAACAAGCGCTGTAAAAGTATTCTTTTTGTAAGAGCCGGTGGAAGCACACCGCAAGACAAGCCTCATTATAAATTAAAATCTCACCCCATCCGTAAACTGCTTACAGCCAGCATAAACAATAACATATCAATCGGGTTGCACAGCAGTTACGAAGCCGGAATTAACCCCGGTTTGATTGCACAAGAGCATAACAACCTCGAAAACGCCATCATCCAGCCCGTAAAATACAACAGGCATCATTACCTCTCTTCACGAGACCCCAGAGATATGGAAGAGCTTGAAAAGGCAGGTATAACAGACGATTTCACCATGGGGTATGCAGATGTGGCAGGATTTAGACTGGGCACTACCCGGCCGGTTCGTCGGATTGATCCTTATACTGGGATTGTCAATTCGCTGAAGCTTCATTCAATCACAGTAATGGATTGTACGCTGAACGAACAAAAATACATGAATATGACCAGTCAGGAGGCCGAAGTTTATTGCATCGACCTGATCGACAAGGTTAAAGAGATGAACGGAGAACTGGTTTTACTCTGGCACAACAACCTGGTGACGGACAATCCGCAGCTAACCCGCACCGTACCCTGGTTACGTTCTCTTTATAGTAAATTAATAGAACATCTGATGATCAATGCCTGAGAAAGAGAACATATTATCCAAAAAGATACTTATCCTTTGCGATATGTTTCCTCCGGCATTTGCCCCAAGGATGGGTTACCTGTGCAAATATATGAAGAAGGCCGAATGGGAACCAGTGGTCGTTACAGAGTACATCAACGAAAATACCTTTGCATTCTTAAAGGAGGTCTGCGATGTTACCTACGTGGATTTCTATCCATATAAAAACAGATGGATTAAAAAACTGGCTTGGGTGGCAACGCTGACGGCCGACTGCCTTTTCGGATACAAGGAGCGCAGGATGGCCAAAGCAGCTGCCCGGAAGCTTAGTCAGGGAGGCTTTGGCTGTGTTTTATGCAGTACCTACCGTACCTTCCCTCTTCCGGCAGCTTACAAAGTAGCCAAAGAGTTTAGGCTTCCGCTGGTGGCCGACCACAGAGATATCATTGAACAATATGCCGGAACCGAATATATCGCCAGCAAGATGGGCCGCTTTTCATGGCTGAACAGGCTGATAACCACTCTCTTTACCAGGCGTTTGTTAAACGAGAGGAACAAGGTTCTTCCCAAAGCAGATTGTATCACCACGGTATCCACCTGGCATGTGGATACACTGAAGAGGTACAACGGCAATGTACGGCTTATATTTAACGGCTACGATCCGGAGCTGTTTTATCCGGAACAGATCAAGACCAGCGAGTTTGTACTTTCCTACACCGGCCGACTGCTTAGTTTTGCCATTCGCGACCCGCGTCCTCTGTTTGAGGCAATCGGGCGTCTGCATACCGAAGGTGTTATCACTCCGGCGGATTTCAGGGTAAAATGGTACATGGACTCTTATTCGCAGCAGCTGGTTTCCGGCGAGGCGGAAAGATTTGGCTTGCTCGGTTACATGGATTTATATCCGTATGTGGAAGCTTCGCAAGTTCCTTCCATCCTCAATAACAGCTCGATATTGCTTCAGTTGGCCAACACCGCCAGTCAATCCGGACCGAAGGGGATTATGACGACCAAGCTTTTCGAGGCTATGGCAGTAGAAAAGCCCATGCTGTGCGTACGAAGCGACGAAGCTTGTCTGGAGGCAGCCATCCGGGAAGCCAATGCCGGAGCAAGCGCCCGTACTGCCCAGGAAGCCTACGATTTTATAAAATATTACTTTGAAAGATGGAAAACCGACGGATATACATCGGTCAGCGTAGATAAAGAGGTTGTAAAGAGGTATTCCCGCAAAGAACAGGCTGCCCAATTTATGGATCTTTTTATGGAATTGCAAAAGAAAGGAGACGAACATGGAAAAGCATATTAACATCATTGCCCTGAACATTCCATTTCCGGCCAATTACGGCGGGGTGATCGACATCTACTACAAACTGTATGCATTGAGCCGTTGCGGGTTTAAAATCCATCTGCATTGCTTTGAGTATGGCCGTCAGCATGCCGTGGAGTTGAATAATTTGTGCGAAGAGGTGATTTATTACAAAAGGGAAAAGGGACTCAGCTCCCACTTTTCGTTGCTTCCCTACAATGTATACAGCCGCAGAGACAAGCAGCTGCTCCGAAATCTATGCACCAACTCCTATCCCATCCTTTTCGAGGGACTTCATAGTTGTTACCTCATCAGCCATCCGGATCTGAAGGACCGGATGAAGATATTCAGGGAATGCAATATTGAACATGCCTATTACCAGCACCTCGGTAAAGCAGAAAGCAATCCTGTAACAAAAGCATTCTTTTACCTGGAGGCTCTCAAGTTCCGGCTTTATGAGCCGGTTCTGAGACATGCAGATCTGATGATTGCTGTTTCGGGAACCGACACAGCTTACCTTCGTAAACGCTTCCCGGCAAACCGGGTCGAGTTTATTCCCTGTTTTCATAAGAACGAACAGATTGATATCCTTCCCGGACAATCGGATTATATATTATATCACGGTAATTTATCTGTCCCCGAAAATGAACGTGCCGCACTGTATCTGATTGAAAATGTTTTCTGCAGACTTCCCTTCAGATGTGTGGTGGCGGGACTTAATCCCACAAACAGACTGAAGCAGGCGGCTGCTAAATACATCAACGTCTGTCTGGAGATAAATCCGGCGGAAGACCGTATGGAAGAGTTGGTAAAAAATGCCCAGGTTCATGTGCTGGTTACGTTTCAGGAAACGGGATTAAAACTAAAGTTATTAAATACGTTGTTTGCGGGAAGGCATGTTATTGCCAATAAGAAAATGCTGGCCGGAAGCGGACTCGACAATTTGTGCTGTATTGCCAATACAGCAGACGACCTTGTGCTGGCTTGCAACCAGTATATGGAGATGCCATTTCACGTTGCATCCATCGAGGAGCGAAGAAAAATGCTTATACCACAGTTCTCCAATCTGGAACAGGCCAGGCGATTGGCCGAAATGATGGGATGACGATCATCTAATTTACTTGTATGAAAAACACAATCTACCACAAAGCTATTCAGGAATTGACGGAAAAGCTGCAGGCTGTTCCTTACGAAACGCTTTCGATAAGCAGCTATAACAAGTCTTATATCAAAGGAATGATGCCGGCAATAGGTTATTTCCTTAAAATCTATGCAACCTGTCTACAGCAAGGAATAGCCGGATCAGGTAAATCACCCCGCGAACTTACCATGATTGATTTTGGAGGGGGAAGCGGATTCCTGAGTATGTTGGCCAAATCGATCGGTATCGGACATGTAATCTATGTAGACCTCAACCCGTTGTCTGTTCAGGCAGCATTCCGGTTGAAGGAATATACCGGAACCGGAGCCGATCTGTTTCTGGAAGGCAGTACCGAACAGCTTGCTGATTGGTGCAGGGATACCCAATCGAAACCCGACCTGCTGATTGCGACAGATCTGATTGAGCATGTGTACGATCTGAAACGTTTTTTTTCCGGGTTGGTAGCTATCAATCCTGCGTTAACGATGTATTTCACCACCGCCTCTACCCCATACAATCCATACGTAAAGAGAAAGTTAAGGAAAATAATGGACTCCTGCGAAACCGGTGATGCCTTGTCGCCTAACTACTTTACCAAGCGTTACGAGTACATCCGTACGCAGTTTCCATCATTGAATGAAGACGATTTGAATGAATGGGCACATTGCACCCGGGGACTAACCTTCGGGGATATAAATAACGTGATACAGTCCGATTTGAAACCTGTACCAAGCGACCCATGGAACACCTGTGATCCGGAAAACGGGAACTGGACCGAAAGGATACTCCCCATACAGAAATACAGGGATTACCTCAAACCCTACGCCTACGATGTAATTGTAAGCAAGGGCTTCTATAACGAACAAAGAGATAGTCTGGTCAAGTGGGCTGTATGCAAGTGTCTGAATAGTTTGATAGCCCTAACCGGCAAAATGGGTCTTTTGGCAGCCCCTTTCATTATTATCTCTTGCCTGCCTCAGGGCTCCTCCTGCAAGTCGAACAATCCCCTCAGCACATAATCCTGTTGGAGATCGGCCGGCTTAATCACCCAATCACTCCATTTAACAAGATCTACATCGAGGGGTATTTTGCCTTCAGCTTTTAATTGGGGACTTCTTCCGGCGGCTTTTTCTATCTCTTTAAACAAAGGTTTGAGTTCATCCGCACTGCAGTCGGTATAAGCGATGGCAACCTGATTCAGGTAATTGCCAATGCTGTAAGAGCTGCCCACCGGCTCTGTATAATAGCTTTCGGAAAAGCGGATAGACAGGAATAGTTTTTTTAGCTGCTCCACAGCAAATGCCATGTTCTGCTGCTCGTTATAATTAGACCCGAGACTTAAAATAACACGATAAAGCATGTTCGATAATACTTAGTTGGCCACCTCTTTCTTGTGGGAGTTGATAAACGTATTGATATACCCGATCAGACTGATAAATCCCGATGAAAACTGCTGGTTCTCGGTAGAACGGATCGATATAAATTTGTCTTTGTCTTTAGTTGAAAAAGAGATCTGATACATAATATCACCCAAATCACGGTTGTATTCCTTATCGAAACCATACGAGTCTTCCATTTCAAACAGTTTACTCTTACTTAACAGTTTCTGTATTTCTCCAAATTCTTTATCGGTCAGTTTCCCTTCACTTATCTTCGGATCCCTTTTATTCGCGGCATTGTCGAAAAAGTAATTGTACTCTTCCAATTTATAATTCTGATCACTGTCGTAGGTTATAACCATCTTGTAGTTGTCTACACTTTCCATGCTATAGGTAAACGAAAATTCTTCAAACTCTTTTTTATTGCTGCATCCACTCAAACAAATCAGCATAACAGATAAAATGGTTAACAATGAGATACGTGTTTTCATGCTATTTCATAATTAATTTACTGCGCAAAGCTAACGAAAAGAAATTAAAATATAAGTAACTTTGCCTATATAAACAAACGGACAATGTCGCATTTACCATCCATTATATCAGACTTAGCTGTCATACTGATCTCGGCGGGACTTGTTTCGCTGTTATTCAAACGATTAAAGCAACCTGTAGTCCTTGGATATATAGTTGCAGGAATTCTTGCCGGTCCCTCGATAGCATCCATTCCTACGGTATCTGAAACAGACAGTATACGTATCTGGGCTGATATCGGGGTAGTTTTTCTACTTTTTGCATTGGGACTCGATTTTAGTTTCAAGAAACTGATGAAGGTGGGTGGTACCGCTGTGGTAGGGGCTGTAACTGTCGTTTTCGGGATGATGAGCGTTGGCTATACAACCGGACTATCCCTTGGATGGGGACATATGAACAGTCTTTTTCTGGGAGGGATGCTCTCCATGTCGTCTACCACCATCATATTCAAGGCTTTCGAGGACATGGAGCTGCGCAACAAACGCTTTGCGGGCGTGGTATTCGGCATTCTGGTTGTAGAAGACCTCTTTGCCGTTTTACTCATGGTTCTATTATCCACCCTGGCCGTAAGCAAGCATGTAGAAGGCATGGATATGCTGGACAGTGTGGTTAAACTGGGCGTATTCCTGCTCTTCAGCTTTGTAACCGGTATTTACATACTACCCACCTTCTTACGTAAAGCAAGAAGATTCCTAAATGATGAAACCCTGCTGATTGTTAGTGTAGGTCTATGTCTGGGGATGGTAATCCTTGCAACTAAATCGGGATTCTCGTCGGCACTGGGTGCCTTCGTCATGGGCTCCATACTTGCCGAAACCATCGAGGCAGAACGCATCGAGCACGTTGTTAAGCCGGTTAAAAATCTGTTCGGGGCCATCTTCTTCGTATCCGTGGGGATGCTAATCGAACCCGAACTGCTCTGGCAATACAAGCTACCTATCCTCTTCATCACACTGGCAGTAATCCTTGGTCAGATTCTTTTCTCCGGATTTGGCATACTCTTATCCGGGCAGCCGCTTAAAATAGCTATTCAATCGGGATTTGCTTTAGCGCAGATCGGCGAGTTTGCCTTTATCATCGCATCGTTGGGATTATCGCTCAAGGTAACAGACAACTTTCTCTACCCCATCGTTGTAGCGGTATCCGTGATAACTACATTCCTCACACCCTATATGATACGGTTATCGGAGCCCGCCTATGTGTATGCCGACAAGCATATGCCTAAATCGTGGAGACGCTTTTTCGACCGATACTCATCCGGGGGATCAACCATCAAACAGAAAAGTACGTGGAACAAGCTGCTGAAAGCCCTGATGCGAATCGTTGTGATGTATTCTGCCGTATCGGTAGTCCTGATCCTGCTGTGGCTGCGCTTTGTAGCCCCCCTCATTATCAGGAGTACGCAGGGTATCTTCGGAGAGATCATCTCGCTGGTGCTTATACTGCTTATCATTTCGCCGCTGCTCAGAGCCATCATGATGAAAAAGAATCATTCCGAAGAGTTTCAGGAACTTTGGCAAGACAGTAAATACAACCGAGGATCGTTGGTATCCCTTATTGTTTTACGCATCATCCTCTGCATCGGGATCGTTATGATACCCATCATCAAGCTTCTCAATATCACATTCGGATTGGTTGTCGCCATTGCAGCGGCCTCCATCCTGGTATTCATTTTATCCAAACGGCTTAAAAAGCATTCCATACAGATAGAACGACACTTCTTCCGGAACCTGGCCGCCCGCCAGGAAGAGATGGAAAGGCGTTCACCCATCAAGCAGCACTTTGCGAACCACTTGCTGGCCCGCGACCTCCATTTAGCCGATTTCGAGATCAGACAGGCCTCCCCCAGTGTTGGCAAAACACTGAAGGAGCTTAACTTCCGACAAAAATGCGGGGTGAATGTGGTAACTATCATCCGGGGCGAACAACGTATCAACATACCCGGTGGCGACGAGAGGCTATACCCTTTCGACAAATTAATTGTGGTAGGCACCGACAAAGAGCTTGAGTCTTTCCTGCAATACACAGAAGAACGATACAGACAGAATCAATCTGTTCTTCAGAAAGAAGAGGTGAAGGAGGTTAGCATGGAACAGTTTGTAATTAGTGCTGGCTCCAAACTAATCGGACTGTCCATACGCCAGTCGGGTATCCGCGATAACGCAGCCTGCCTGGTTATCGGGATCGAACGGGGTGTGTCCTCCGTGATGAACCCCTCTCCAGACACCATCCTTGAAGAAGGGGACATTGTCTGGATCGTTGGCGAACGGGATAAGATGGTTAAATTAAGCGAAGGAGAAACGGTTGGATCCTAAAACACAAGACCTAATATATAGAACTTAAAGTGAAAATCACCAGGTATAAAGTATTAGATATTAGATATTTAATTAGTAAGTGTTTAATTTATAAGGATTAAATTGTAAGGATATAAGTTGTAAGCACCTAAGATGTAAGAATTTAAGGATTACGGATTTAAGGTTTAAATAGTAAAGTAGTAAGTATAAAGCAAAATACAGAAATATATGAAATTCATTGGAATTATTCCCGCACGGTATGCATCTACCCGCTTTCCAGGCAAACCTCTGGCACAGATGGATGGCAAACCTATGATTCAACGGGTATACGAACAGGTAAAAGAGGTACTTGATGCGGTATGGGTGGCAACAGACGACACACGCATCGAAGCTGCAGTAAAGGCTTTTGGAGGGAACGTGGTGATGACTTCCACCGAGCACCGCAGCGGCACCGACCGTTGTCACGAGGCGTACACACTGGTAGGTGCAGGTTACGATGTGATAATAAACATTCAAGGTGACGAACCCTTTATCCAGCCCTCACAGATCGAGAGCTTGAAGTCATGCTTCGACAACGACTCCATCGACATTGCAACCCTTGTGAAACCATTCCAGGGCAACGACTCTTTCGAGGCACTAAGCAACGTAAACAGTCCCAAGGTTGTACTTAACAAGAACCAGGAAGCCCTTTACTTTAGCCGGTCCATCATTCCGTACCTGCGCGGCAAAGAGCAGCACGAATGGATAGCCAGTCATACTTACTATAAGCACATCGGACTTTACGCCTACCGTGCTGATGCCCTGGCAGCCATCACCCGTCTACCTCAATCTCCGCTGGAGATAGCCGAAAGTCTGGAACAACTCCGCTGGCTGGAAAACGGATTCAAAATTAAGGTAGGTATCACCCAGCAGGAAACCATCGGCATCGATACACCCGAAGACATGGAAAAGGCGCTGCAATTCTTAAGAAACAGATAATATCCGACTTCTGTCCATAAAAATCCGACACTTTCCATAAGATTTCGATACTGTCCATAACATTGTGTTAATGAAGACTACAAGACATAAAGTTTGTAGTTATTTATTCCTTTGATAAAGGAATTAGTATGGATAGTCCCTGAAATTCCAAAAGAATAGGGCGGCAGTGAAGTACTGCCGCCCTATTCTTCTTTGGTAATACAATCCAATAGTGTCACATAAGTCTGTTTCCTTTTAGATTTCCCATAATCAGCTTATATTAAATTGCATATAAGGTCTGTTTAGAATTTTACCTGAAACTACAAGACACCAGGTGATCATTCACATACCCAACCGCCTGTAAATGCGCATAGCAGATGGTGGTGCCGAAGAATTTAAAACCCCTCTTCTTCATATCTTTACTGATGCGGTCGGACAAATCCGTTGATGCCGGAACATCAGACAAACTGCTCCAATGGTTAACAATGCGCTCACCGCCAGGCAAAAAAGAGCGCAGATAAGCACAAAAGGATCCGAACTCTTCCTGCACCTTTATAAAGCAACGTGCATTGGAGATGGTCGACTCAATCTTCCGTCTGTTACGAATTATACCCTGGTCCTGCATCAAACGTTCCACATCCTCTTCTGTAAATCCGGCCACTTTGTGTACGTCGAAATCCGCAAAAGCCTTTCTGTAATTCTCTCTGCGACGTAAAATGGTAATCCAGCTCAACCCCGCCTGCGAGCTTTCCAGTACAAGGAATTCAAACATTGTAGGATCGTCGTTCACCTCACGCCCCCATTCCTGGTCGTGGTAGGTTGTATACAAAAGGTCTGTACCACTCCAGCCGCATCGAACTATTCCATCTGCTTTTTCCATAAACGTATTTTTTTACTTATTTGCAAAGATAGAAAACTGCATGAAACAAATCGCACCGGGTTTATTATTATATATAAATCAGACTTCCGGTTTATATATGGATACTGAAAGGACAAATAAAATAACCCCTACATACATTGTTAGCTATTTTTAAACATTCCCCCCTATATTTTTACCTTTAATAGGTTTGCACATTCAAATAAAGGTGTAAATTTGCACTCAAATATGTTGTACAACATATTTATAAAACATATAAATTAGGACTAACATGAAAAAGTTTATTAAAAATTGCATGGAGCAATTAGGTAAAAGCATTTTACTAGAATGGGGTTATTATTCTGAATAATCCCTTTTTTATTGTATCGAATCCTATTTAAGGAACTTTATTCCGGTATAAATAACCGGCACTTTCCTTATCCAAACCACGCTTCAAACCACACCAAATCACCATATATAAGCATTGACTTCAGCTTATTTTCAACATTTTAACTAAAAAACAGACTAAAACAGTCAGCCTTTTTTCTCTTTTTTACCTATCTTTGAAGATGGACGTTTCATTTTCCATTTGAGATTCCGACCAATCCTTCCAAAAATCACTAAAAATTGAATGCATATGATAACAACATTCTCCAGCCAGAATCCACCTTCAAACGAACTTCAAGAAGCGATTGCCGATTTCCTTTTTAAGCAGCTCGGGCCATACGGCGATCCCAAAGAACATATTCTCAAAGCCATCCGCTATGCTTTGAAGGCCGACAATAAACCCGGTGGATTTCTAATCACCTCGTGGGATCAGGAGGCCATGACCGGAGCCGTGGTGGTGAACAAAACCGGAATGGAAAGCTATATTCCGGAGAATATCCTTGTATACATCGCCACCCATCAGGCCTACCGCGGCAAAGGATTGGGAAAACAGCTCATGCAAAAGGCAATCGAATTATCCGAGGGAGGCATCGCCTTGCATGTAGACCCGGACAATCCCGCACGTAAATTATACGAAAGACTTGGTTTCGAAAATAAATATCTTGAAATGAGACTGATAAAATAATCCGCGATGGCATATATAACATTAAATACACACAAGCTGAAGGAGAATTACGATTACCTGGACCGGCTGTTCAAACAACATAACATCGAATGGGGAATAGTCGTAAAGATGCTTTGCGGAAACAGAAAATACCTCGAAAAGGTACTCAGTCTGGGAATCAGGCAAGTGTGCGACAGCCGTATCAGCAACCTGCGTATCATTAAATCCATCGCCCCACAGATAGAAACTGTATTCATTAAACCTGCGGCCAAACGAAACGCTGCACGGGTAGTTCAATATGCCGACATCAGTTTCAATACCGAACTCGAAACCATCCGGCTACTGTCCAAAGCAGCCGTTAACCAAAATAAAAAACATCGCATTGTTATCATGATCGAGCTGGGCGAACTGCGCGAAGGCGTTCTGCGCGATAACTTCATCGAATTCTACTCCAACGTATTCGAACTGCCCAACATCGAGGTGATCGGTATCGGCACAAACCTCACGTGTATGTACGGCGTGCTGCCTAACGAAGATAAACTCATCCAGCTCTGCCTGTATAAACAGTTGGTGGAGGCAAAGTTCAACAAACAGATACCCTATATCTCGGGAGGGGCATCGGTAACCATCCCCTTAATTCTGAAAGGGATTCTCCCCAATGGCATCAATCACTTCCGTGTAGGCGAAACCCTCTACCTGGGTACGGATGTGTATTACAGTCAGCCTTACGAACATATGCACAATGATGTATTCAAATTATTTGCCGAAATAATTGAGCTGAACGAAAAACCGGTAGTTCCCACCGGCGAACTGGGGCATAACCTTACGGGGCAGACTGCCTCATTCGACGAGGCGCTTACCGGCAAAGTATCCTTCAGGGCCATCGTAGACGTGGGACTTCTTGATGTGGAAGACGGGCATATCTACCCGGTAGATTCCTCCATGCATATTGTGGGAGCCAGCTCGGATATGATTGTGGTAGATATAGGCAGCAATGCCCAAAACCTGTGTGTGGGAGACAGTATCGAGTTCAGACTCGATTATATGGGAATATTACGTATCATGAATTCCGACTATGTAGATAAACAGTTAGAAGAATAATAATTACATTTGTCGCCAGAAAAATAATAAGTGTCTACAAAACATTTACTTGTTAACACACACAAATTTAAATCTTTTATGAAACGAACATTGGTTCTATTATCCATCCTGATCTTTGCCGGTTTACTGCAGCTGCAGGCCGCAGAAAGCAAATTCATTTCAATTCGGACCGATCAGACAAATCTCATCTTCAAGGTAGGCGACAACGGCCGGTTATATCAATCCTATCTGGGACAAGCACTTGGCGATGCATCCGATCTGGCTTACCTTCCGCAGGGTATCGAAGCCTACCTAACCCATGGCATGGAAGATTACTTCGAGCCTGCCATACGTATCCTGCACAACGACGGCAACCCCTCTTTGTTGCTCAAGTATGTATCTCACAACACCCGCAATGTAGAGCCGGGCGTTACAGAAACATCCATCCTGCTGAAAGACGAAGTCTATCCCGTAGAGGTTACCCTCTACTTCACGGCTTTTGCCAAGGAGAATATCATCAAAGAACGTACCGAAATCAGACACAACGAAAAGAAGCCGGCCACCCTCTACCAATATGCCTCCTCCCTGCTCAGCATGCAGGCATCCAAATACTACATGACCGAATTCAGCGGCGAATGGGCCCACGAAGTCAACATGACCGAACAGGAGCTTTCTTTCGGTAAAAAAATGGTAGATACCAAACTTGGAAGCCGTGCCGGCATGCTTTGCTCGCCCTTCTTTTTAGTATCGCTCAACGATAAAGCAAAAGAAAACAGCGGCGATGTTCTTTTTGGGACATTGGCGTGGACAGGCAATTTCCGTTTCACCTTCGAGGTAGACAATCATAATAAATTACGTATCCTCTCGGGTATCAACCCCTACGCATCCGAATATACCCTTAAACCCGGCGAGGTATTTGCCACCCCCGAGTTTATATTCACCTACAGCACCGAAGGAAAAGGAAAGGCCAGCCGCGATTTCCATTCCTGGGCCCGCAAGTACCAGCTAAAAGACGGAGAAGGATCGCGTATGTCGTTGCTGAACAACTGGGAAGCCACCTATTTCGATTTCGACGAAACCAAATTGGGCAACCTGTTTAAAGAGGCCAAACACTTGGGAGTAGATATGTTCTTACTGGACGACGGCTGGTTTGGAACCAAGTATCCGCGCAACAGCGACACTCAGGGATTGGGCGACTGGACCGAGATAAAAGAGAAGCTTCCCAACGGCATCGGGCACCTTGTAAAAGAGGCCAATGCGCAAGGCGTGAAATTCGGACTCTGGATCGAACCCGAAATGGTGAACCCCAAGAGCGAGCTGTTTGAGAAGCATCCCGACTGGGCCATCCATCTGCCCAACAGAGAAACCTACTACTTCCGTAACCAGCTGGTATTGGACCTCAGTAATCCCGAAGTGCAGGACTATGTGTTCGGTATTGTAGACAAACTGATGACCAGCTATCCGGGCATCGCATACTTTAAATGGGACTGCAACAGCCCCATTACCAACGTCTATTCGGCCTACCTCAAAGACAAGCAGTCGCATCTCTACATCGAACATGTACGCGGACTGTACAAGGTACTTAAACGGGTGAAGGATAAATATCCTACCCTTCCGATGATGCTGTGTTCCGGCGGAGGTGCACGTTGCGACTACGAAGCATTGAAGTACTTCACCGAATTCTGGGCAAGCGACAACACCGACGGAGTGGAGCGTATCTTTATCCAATGGGGATTCTCCCATTTCTTCCCATCCAAAAGCATTGCAGCCCACGTTACCTCCTGGGGAAAACAACCGCTCAAGTTTCGTCTGGATGTAGCCATGATGTGCAAACTGGGCTTCGATATCCAGCTGCACGAGATGAATGAAAAGGAACAGATTCTTTGTCAGGATGTGGTAAAGAACTTCAAACGCCTGCAACCCGTTATACTGGACGGCGATCAATACAGACTGGTTTCACCCTACGAAAGCGACCACGCAGCTGTTATGTACAATGCCAAAGATAAAAACAAGGCTATCTTATTTACCTACGATATCCATCCCCGTTACGGCGAAATCACTCAGCCGGTACGGTTAGAGGGCCTCGACCCGGCCAAGCGTTACAAAGTTGAAGAGATCAACCTGCTTCAGGACAGCAAACCGGTTTCCGCAGCCAATGGGAAAGTATACTCCGGCGATTACCTCATGAAGGTTGGTCTGCCGTTACTTTCAACCAGACACACCACCAGCCACGTATTGGAGCTTACCGCTCAATAAGCCAGCTGTCAGTACCATACAAAAAAGGCTGCCCTATCGTAAAGAGGGGCAGCCTTTTATATTTTATCACGCCTCTATTCCGGTAAAATATTTGAGTGCGTAGCCAATCAGGAAACTCACCGTAGCTACCGAAAAGCTTAAAACGGCCATTTCCACAAAGCGCTTCTTAAAACTTTCGCTCTTGGCAACTGCGTAATAGTAATTAAACAACCCGATAATAATCAGTGCAGCAACAAGCATCAGGCCTAAAGCCGCCAGCACATTGCTTATCAATATAAACGGAAGAATCAGGGCAAACACCGTCACAATGTAGGCAAAACCGGTATAAACAGCCGCTTTTACGGGGTGCTTCTCGCCGTCTCCGTCGGACTTGGTAGAAAGATATTCGGACGAGGCCATAGACAAAGCCGCAGCAATTCCGGTGATACTTCCCGTAAGAGCGATCAGCTTCGAGTCGTTCAGGGCAAGGGTGAAACCAGCCAACGCACCGGTAAACTCCACAAGCGCATCATTCAGTCCCAGTACAACAGAACCCATATAAGAAAGGCGCTCCTCGTTTATCATCGCAATCAGCTGCTCTTCGTGCTTCTCCTCCTCCTGGCCCAGGGCCACCACCTCGGGGTAATCTTTATAGCGGGCATACATATCCTGCGCCTCCGATTCGCCGTTTTCCATCAGCTTGATTGCAAATGTGAGTCCGAATATCCGGGCCAGCACATAATAAAAAATCACCTTCCAGCTGTAAGGCGAAGGAATAATACCCGTATACTTCATCAACACCTCGCAGTGCTCCAACTCCTCGAACGATATAGCGTTAAGCACCTTTTTATTCTGTTCATCCTTCTCTATAGACGCCAGTTTAGCGTAAACAAGAGACGAAGTCAATTCATCCCGTTGAAACCGGATAAAATCCCGTCTCGTATTTAAATCTACATTCAACATAAAAATTAGTCAGCTAGGTTATTACATATTCAAGCCACCCAGCATCGTAAAAGTGAGCCGGGCGCTCTACAAAGGTATACAAATAACATAACAATTCACCCACATCCTTTAAAATTAAAAAGAATGCCAGGCAAAGATTCCCCTCATTTTATTAATTTATCACTCCAGATTTAAAATAAAAAAGATACTTTTGTAAGTTCTGTGCCTTTTGCAGCATACAAGTACACAGAACTGTTTTACATGAATCATTCTTTTAGAACAATCTCGATATGAAAACAAACCACTTCAAAAAAGCAATCTGCACACTAATGGTGTGTGCCGCTTGTGTTTCGTTGCCGGCGCAGACACTACATCCCCGGCTAATTGTAAGAGCAGACGACATGGGTTCGTTCCAATCCAGTAACCTGGCCTGTATGGAAGGCTATAAAAACGGAATCCAGACCTCCATCGAGGTGATGGCTGTTGCCCCCTGGTTTCCCGAAGCAGCCAAACTTCTTAAAGAGAACCCCGGCATCGACGTGGGACTACACCTTACCATCACCAGCGAATGGGACAATATCAAATGGCGTCCCCTCACCCATTGTCCGTCGCTTACAGACAGCAACGGCTACTTCCTTCCCATGATGTTTCCCAACCCCAACTACCCCGGCCTGTCCATCAAGGAAAGCAAATGGACCCTTGCCGAGATAGAACAGGAATTCAGGGCGCAGATCGAACTGGCACTCAAAAACATACCCCATATCAGCCACCTTTCCGGACACATGCTATCCAACGCCTTTGATCCGGAGGTGCAGAAGCTTACCGAACGCCTGGCTACCGAATACAACCTGCCCATCAACCTTACCGACACAGGATACGGCACCAAAGTTGAATATGTACGGTACGACGGTCCCAGTCAGACTTCGGCCGAAAAAGAAGAGAGCTTTATCCGTATGCTTCAAAAGCTGGAAGCCGGAAAGAGCTACCTCTTTGTAGATCATCCCGCCCTGGACGATGCCGAAATGAAAGCCGTACACCATATTGGATACGAGCAGGTGGCGGCCGACCGCCAGGGAGTGACCAACCTCTTTACCAGCAACAAGGTGAAACAGGCAATCCGCGACAAAGGAATACAGCTGATCAGCTACAACGAGCTGACCAAAGCACTACCCCGCAGCACGCCCGAAGCCGAAAAGGTAAACCCTAAAGGCATCACCAACTACCTGAAGGCGGTTAAGGAAAGCGGACAAGACCTTCACAGCGTGATGGTTCTGCGTCACGGAAAAGTAGTGGCCGAACATTGGTTGGGCGACAACGCAGCCAATAAGAACCACATTCTGAACTCCGTAAGCAAAACCTTTACAGCCACCGCCATCGGATTTGCCGTTGCCGAAAACCGTATCAAGGTTACCGACAAGGTAATCTCCTTCTTCCCGGACGACCTGCCCGCAGAGATTTCGCCTAACCTGGCCGAAATGGAGATCAGGCACCTGCTAACCATGAGCTGCGGTCACGACACCGACCCGACATCCGACATCCGCAAAGAAGATCTAAGCTGGGAACGTAAATTCCTGGCCACCCCCGTAGTACACAAACCCGGCACCAAGTTCGTTTACAACAGCGTAGGCACCTACATGCTGTCGGCCATCATCCAGAAAGTAACCGGACAAAAAGTACTGGACTACCTCTACCCGCGCCTGTTCCGTCCGCTGGGCATCACCGGAGCCGAATGGCAAAGCAGTCCCACCAACATAAATGCAGGAGGATGGGGACTCTACATCAAGACCGAAGACATGGCCAAGATGGGACAATTCATGCTGCAGAAGGGAAAATGGAACGGCAAGCAGCTCCTGCCCGAATCCTGGTTCGACGAGGCCACCCAATCGCACATCGCCCAACCACCCGTATGGTTCCCTGCCAACGGCAAAGTAAAGGAAAGCGACTGGACCCAAGGCTACGGATACCAGGTATGGCGATGCAGGAACAACGCCTTCCGCGCCGATGGAGCCAACGGACAATTCATCATCGTGATACCAGAGAAAGACGCGGTGATAGTAACCACAGCCAACATAGGCGATATGCAGGCCGAGATAAACCTTATCTGGAAACACCTGCTGCCCGCCCTGCGCTGATACGGCACTACTTGTGTGTACCGGAGGATGGCCCGAAGGCAATTTAAACAAAGCAGCAATGTTTAACAATAATAAGTCGGATACAGTCAACAAACCCCGGCCCAAGGTTGTTTTCTAAATACAAACAATGCATTGTTATGAAAGCAAAGTGTACACACGAACATAAGAAACTTTGTTATAACAAAGATCTTAGCCAATATTGGATGTGCCTTGATTGCAAGCAGATTATTGAAGGAATAAAGACTGCTGTAGAGAGCAGAACCCAACAAATCAAATCTGTCATTGAAATAGCTGCACGCAGAAAAGCGACACATGTGATTGATCCGCATAACCATCCTACCCATCCTATGGGAGGAGTTCATCAACACACACGTGCCGTTTCGCGGAATCTTCCCGGCGGAGCCGGCAGAAACCGTTAATGAACGTACAACTACGAAAGGATAACCTTCCGAAAATACCAACGGGAGACAAAGAATCGCCAAGGCGAATGCTTTATCTCCCGTTTTTTATGTCTCAAAAAACTAAACTACACCTCTTCTATCAACAGAAAAACCATACGTAGGCGAGCGAACTCACACCTATAACCAGCCACAGCAATACAGCATGCGTCAGCGAACGCATCCCTACCCTGCGCAGCACCCCGCGTGAAAGTCCGGCTCCGATAAAGAAAAGCGTAAGCGTAAGCCCTTTGTGTGCCAACCAAACCATACTACCGGTAAGCAGAGCGGGTAACGATAAAAACGTATTGGCAAGCATGGCAAGCACAAACAAGAAGATAAACCAGGGCATATACACCTTGTCCGATTTGCTTTTAAAAATAAACGACGTAACAAATGCCACCGGGATAATCCACAAAGCACGTGTAAGCTTAACAGTGGTAGCCACCTTCAGAGCCTCGTCGCCATAAGCGGCACCGGCACCTACCACCGAACTTGTATCGTGTATCGCAATGGCAGCCCACATACCAAACTGCTGCTGTGTAAGATCCAGCAGATGCCCCAGTACCGGAAATAAGAACAACGCCACGGCATTCAGGATAAAGACCGCCCCCAGCGATACAGACATCTCGTGGTCGTTCGCCTTGATTACCGGCCCCACCGCTGCAATGGCGCTACCGCCGCAAATGGCAGTACCCGAACTGATCAGATAGCCCGTCTTACGGTCCACCTGCATCCTCCGGGCCAGCACCGAACCAATCAGCAGCGTTCCCACCACCGAAATAACAGTAAACACCATCCCCTCCCTGCCCGAAGCCAGCGACTCGTGCAGATTCATCCCAAATCCCAGTCCCACGACCGAAACCTGGAGCAAATATTTAGACGATTTTTTAGTAAAACCAGGAAAAGCCTCCCCGCAGACCAATGCAAAAACCAACCCTGTGAAGAGAGCCACAGGCGGGGTAACCATGGGTAAAAAACAAAATAACAGTAACAACACGTAAACAACCTTCCTCTTAGACTGCAGAAAATTTTCAATTGCATTCATATATCTACCTATTTAACGACTGCAAAGGTAAGCAACCGAAAACAAACGCGCCAATCGTATCTTTTAATGCCTTATAAGTTTTTATTATAATGCTCGGCAAACTGCATAAACACCTGCGACAAACCGCTCTCTTCGCCCTGCAGACGCACAAAAGAGAACTCCCGCTCCATATCCAGATCCTTTATCTCTATCACTTTAAACTGCCCGGCAACCAGTTCGCGGTCGATAGACCGTACCGATACAATCCCCATGCAATCCGTATTCTCCAGAAACAACTTGATGCTTTCCGTACTACCCAGGTACATCAGCACATTCATATCCGATAATCTTACGTTATGGCTCAACAGAGAAGTCTCCAACACATCCAGCGTACCCGAACCTCTTTCCCTTAAAACCAGGGGTACATCACATAACTCCTTCACCGTAATCTCGTCGTGCTTCACCAGCTTGCTGCGGGTGCTCACCACCGCCACCAGCTCATCTTTAAGGAAAGTGGTATATTTAAGATTGGGCTGGCGGATGATACCCTCCACCAGTCCCAAGTCAATACGATGCTCCAGCAAGGCACCCTCCACATCGCGCGAATTACCATTCAGCAACGACAACGAAACCTGCGGGAACTTCTCTATAAAACGTGCCAGGAAAGGAGGCAGCACATACTGCGCAATGGTGGTACTGGCCCCCAGGCGGAGCTCGCCCGAGCATTCGTTCTGCAACAGATGCATCTCGTAATCCAGCCGCTTGTAATCGTCCAGTATCCGTTTGCTGTGCTCCTGCAACAGCAGGCCTGCCCTCGTAAGGGCAATGCGATTGCCCAAACGATCAAACAGACGTGTTTTATAGACACTCTCCAGCTCATGAATATGCTTCGTAATAGCCGGTTGAGTGATAAAAAGCTCCTGCGAAGCCTTCGTAAAACTAAGATTCCTCGCTACGCTTAAAAATACTTTTAACCTAAAATCAGCCATATAAATCAGGCATAACCGTTTAGCATTCCATAAAAATACATAGGCTTCAGGATATAAACCTTCAGCACCCAGGCCAGCCATTGCTCCTGCGACATGTCCATAAAGTTGAACGGAACACTTGGTTTCGGATTCTTGTCATAGTCGAATTCGCAAAGCAGCACCTTGCCATACTCCGTAATGATCGGGCAAGCCGCGTATCCGTCGTACTTCTCCACCGGCTCTTTACCTTCCATCAGCGAAATAAGATTCTTGGCAGCCAACGGAACCTGCATACGTACCGCAGCCGAAGTCTTACTGGTAGGAATACCAGCCACATCACCCAGACTCACAATATTATTATATGTTTTGTGTATCAGCGTCTCTTTGTCTACCATCACCCAGGCTTCGGCAGCCAACTTACCTTCGGTCCACCCCAATCCGGAATCGCGCACAAAGTCGGGAGCCGACATAGGCGGCGTAAAATGCAGGAAGTCGTAATCCTCGGTATAAGGCGTTACAATCTTCTCCTCCACCTTGGTTAACTTGCCTGTCTGCTCATCTTTCACCTCTTTCTCAACCTTTTCCACCTTGTTAAAGAAAACCTTCTTAGCGGAGGTATCGATACCCTTCACCCTATAATTCAAGGTAATACTTACGTTACGTTCTTTATAAATCTCCTCCAGGCGGGTTGTATAATACTTCACATCGTACAATTCGTGTGCCGCTGTAAAGTAATCCAGCTTCACCTTATCGCGCGTATTTTGCTGGCGGGTATAATGTTCCGTAAGCAAACAGATCTTTTTGGGAGCACCCCCGCATTTATGCTTGGTGTAGGTATCGGTAAAGATACCGCGTCCGCCCTTCTCGCCAAACTCCTGCAAGGCAGCCCAGGTACGTTTGGCCCCTTCAAAATCGTATATACAGTGTGCGTTACCCTGTCCCAGTGTTTCATGCGTCATACCCTCCACCAGGTTCCAGTTAATCTGCAAACCGGGCGTAAGCACCAGAAAATCGTAGGCAACCACTCCGTTTGTCTGGGTTCTGATTTCGTTCTTCACCGGATCTACGGCAGCAACGCTATCCTTTATCCACTTCACACCAGACGGAATGCAGGCTTCCTGCTTCTTATACACATCCTCCGGCTGATATACCCCCGAAGCAATCAGTGTAAAACCAGGCTGATAATATTGTAGTTCGCTAGGATCGATCAAGGTTACATCCGGCTCATCCAACCAGTTCATCAAACGTGCAGCCATACTTATCCCGGCTGCCCCCCCTCCGATAATCACTATTTTACCTTTTGCGTTGCTCGAAAATGCTTTAATTTGCGAAGTGCCTGCTACAGTAAGCATGCCGGTCATCCCCATCAGCTTCAGAAAATGGCGTCTGTCCATCCCCGCTTTTTCCAGCAGTTCAAGCCTCTCTTTTAGTTCGTTGTTATTCATAAATAGATATTTATAGAGATTGTTTTACAATGTTTCCTTGCAAGAAAGGCGTAAAGGTAAAACATAACCTACTGCAAAACTAATTGTTTTTTTTAATGATGTATAACCAAAAGTTATAATATTATATAACGTTACAAAAAAAGCCCACCTTAAAAAAGGCAGGCTTTAAAAAATCAATTTTTATGATATCCAAAAAAATTAAACCCGATTCTCACGAACAGGATTTAGTGAACACTATTTAGTATACTGCAAAGGTAAAACGGATTATTTTTATAACAACCCCTTTTTATATGTTTTATAACATGTTTTGGCAAAAATCTATCTATTTAAAAGGACTCTCACACTAAATGGTTACACTTCTTTAACACTAAAAGTTAAAAGTTCAAGTAAAAAAATAACTAATACAATTGCGCATATTTAGCAATGGTTCATTACAAAACAAGCTATCTACCGATGCACCAATATCTTATATTCAAATCTAAAGAGAATGCTGACTAAAAAACCCGTCAGATCCCTTCGCCTATAATGTAACCCAGTTCCTGATCGTGATTTTTATCCTGCAAATGATACGAATTACCATCGGGCGACTCAATGTAATACACGTGGGTATAGGTAAATTCGGGATGAGTTTTATGCAGGTAAGCAATCACATTTTCCGGAACAACCGCATCCCTACCCAGCTCGTACCGGGTTTCGTACCAGAAACCACGATCAGATTCCACTTCTCCTCTAAAAGTTACAAACTTCACCTTACCCTCATGCAGTATAAAGTATTCGTTGTAGCCCCCGTTATTTACATACCCCCTTATTTCGGCTCCGCTGTACTTCCGGGCAATGTAATTAAAATGATCCTGGGGCAACCTTATAATCCAACTCGGATCGTTTGGTCGCCAGTTTAAAGTCTTTATAAACAATCCGTCTTCACTTATAAATACGTAATGCTCCACATTGGGCGTCTTTTTGATGGCGTACTTAAAGTGTAACGTGTAAAGGGGCTGTTTAATACCCCTCCGTTCGGCTTTGTATATATCCTGCACAGAGGCATTTGCATAGGGAGAATTCCTGAAGGAGTCTTGCACCTTAACCGGAAGCTGTTTCAGGTCGTCAACTTTGGTATAGGTAAACTTCCACACGTTCTTATCGTACCAAACAGTAGCTTTATTCTGCTGGTCATTTACAAACTCAATTTCATTAAGACTATCCGAATAGGCATGAAAAGAGGTGATCGTTGCCAAAGGATACTTTGCATTAAAATCTCGTTTAATGGCAACCGGAATCTCAGCCGTAAGCTCTTCCATCTCATTCTCCTTCTCACAAGCCGTAAAACTTACAAACAGCACAGCCAACAAGGTACAATACAAACAATTTCTAAACTTCATAGGTCATATACATTTAAGGGAATCGCCAATAAAGCAGGTTCGCATACCACAAAAATAACGAGTAATTATATTCGAGCGTTATAAATTAACCAAATTTATAATATTTTTCTACAATTTATTAGGCGTACAAGTCTTCTTAAGTAGTTAAATTAATCCGGCACAGATATTTAACGATAAAGGACACCTACTTTACCACTTCTTCAAAATTAGTCTGCGCCCAGTCAATCATCTGTTCGATGGTCGGAATCAGACTCTTTCCTGTTTTTGTAAGCGAATATTCCACACGCGGGGGAATCTCGGCATACGCTTCACGCTTCACAAGGTGATCCTCCTCCAGATGCTTTAAGGTATTGGTAAGCATCTTATGCGAAATATCCGGAATTGACAGCATCAATTCCTTGTAGCGCATTTTCTCGTTCAATCCCAGATTCCATAAAACGATTAAAGACCATTTGTCGCTTATTCGTGCCAGCACATTCCTTATCGGACATGTTGGATACCGTAAATCTACTTCTCTCATATTTTTATGAATTTGCAACAAAAATATCTATTATATCCAAAAGAGAGTAACAAACCAAACAAATTATTATACTCCTTCAGATAATTTCATAAAAAAACTTAAATCTAATTTCACAACACATTGATAATCAACAATACTAACCCTATAGGTGAGTTAGAAACCCGTTTGCATACAGCAATCGGATAAAGTAAGTTTGAATCGGATTAAAACAAATTAAAAACTCTATGAGAACGGAACTACATTGTGTAACAATAAATAACAGGTCATGAAAAAATTAGGTTCAATTGCATTAGTCCTCTGTGCAACACTTACGGCAAGCGCACAAGGCAAGTTTGAAGTAAAAGAGTTCGGTAGTTTCAAACTCCACTCCTACATCACAGCCGACCCCTTGGGCGATATGAGTTACATCATCGAAGGCAATAAGTCTGTAGTTGTATTAGAGCCCGCAGCATTCCACGACAACATCAAAGAACTGGGCGAATACCTGGGCAAACTCAATAAACCTGTCGAGAAAGTAATAGCCAACTATCATGCAGCAGGATTCAGCGCATTCGACAACTCCAAATTCGTTATGATTGAAGGAATGCCCCAATTTGTAAAAGGAGACGTTTACAGCGGCATGATGGCTAATTTTGCCACAACCTTCGGCAACAAGATGGACATAAGTCAATTTACCCCTTCGGTCACCGTAGGCAAAGATGCAAAAGAAAACTGGGCGGGTGTCGAATTCAAATTCTCACCGGGGGCATCGTCAGACTTCCCCGCTGCCAGCATCCTTATCGGGGGGAAAGTATATTATACCCATTTCACCCCGGTGGCCAATATGCACATGAGTGCACTCCAGATTACCAGTCTTGAAGCTGTAGACGCTCAATTGGCGGGATTGGAACATGCCAAAGCAAGCGGAGCCACCACTTTCATCGGCGGGCATGGCGGTGCTACAGCTTCGGCAGAGGCTGTAAACTTCCAGATAGAATACCTGAAGAAAGTAAAGGAAACCAGGTTGCAGATACAAACCGGCGACGAGTTTGTACTTGTAATGCAGTTGACCTATCCAGACATAGCCGGCGAAGAAAATCTTACTGCCGTTGCTACTAATTTATACAAAAAATAAAAAATCTAGAAGATGAAGAAAATATTATTTATCATACTGATGGCAACATGCACAATCAGTATCAGCGCACAGAAAAAGAATGTAATTATCGACGTTTCTCACGATGTGGATACAATCTACGCCTACGTTAATCCCAATATATTTAATTTGTATAAGGATATTGTAGAGAAGCAGATGGGCGCCAACCTGATTATCAATAAAGACAAAGAACTAAACGAAGCATTGTTAAGCGAGGCAGACCTGCTTGTAATTCTTTCGCCACTAAACAGAGAGAGGGTGACAACCAAAAGAGATCTTACCTCAGTAGAAAGGAAAGACATTGTAAACTATGTACAGAACGGAGGAAGGTTGATCCTTTTCATGGACGAAGAGCACCGGGTCGATATGAAAGCCTTTGGGGGTAACGACATTGTTGTGCCTTTCGGGATGGAATATGGGATTGACCTGCCACCTAAACCCAATGCAGGGGCAACAACAGTCAAATCTGAAGTAATTCAAAACGAGTACGAATTATCATACAGCGGAAGCCGGTCTATAACAGGCGGAACACCCATCAGCCGGATGAACAGCGACGCAGCTCCGGTTCACGGCGCCTATGTAAAGCTGGATAGCAACGGGAAAATAGCCGCTTTTGGCGAAACGATGACAGGTCTGATGATGGGTGGCGTAGAAGCAACCTTCCCCAACGGCATGAAGGTTGTCTGGAAAGGAAAAGACGACGCCACTTTTATGAAGGAACTAATGGAGTGGATGCTTAAATAACTTAGGATAACAAGAAAGTCCGACTCTCACGGGCCGGACTTTCCTTATTACAATTAATTAATCTTGAAACAATTAATAATAAAAACGTTTAATAACCTTGGTGCAAAGATAATGATTACCCACCCATTCGCAACTAATTATACAATGTTACATAGCAGTCCGGTTAATTAGGATAATTCATTTATTAAACTATCTGCGCGAACATTATAATGTGTGCAAATATATCCCGACCAATTTACTACTTAAACCAGCAACTTATACAGGTAACTGGTTCCGGCTACCCGGAGGTACAATGAGGGATTAATACACGTGCTCTTTATCGCACTTTTCTTCTACGGTTATCGTTTTAACCACCTGCTTTTCGAACTTTGCGTTATTGATGATATAACGCAACTTAGCACCGGGGCGGAAAACAATCTTCGGTCTCTTGAACATCACAGAAGAAAAATCCTCCTCCGTATCAGCGCCCCCGCTACCGGCCAGCATCTGAAAATTTCCCAGATCCTGAAGTTGGACCACATAGCCTTCTGCCAGCCTGGAGGCCAGGGTATGGGTGGTGGCATCCAGCACCGCTTTTACATCCGCACTGGAGGCGGTACAGTAATCGCCCACTGCCTCGCAGAATTTATCAAAATCCATTTTCATACTCGCCTTGGTCTGACCGTAAAATAGTTTACTGTCTGCCGCAGCATTCTTTCTCATATCCTTCCGTCGTACAACGGTAAATTGTAAAGCCATCGTTAAATTGTTTTTAATTGTTTGTAAATAAATGCTTTGCTGATCAACAGTACAAATATACCACCCCCCGAAATCTCAAATCCACTTGTGTACACTTGTGTCCACCTGTGTCCACTTAAGTACAGATAAGTACAGATATGTCCACTTAGCCTATGCTTTAAAGCATACCTGATTATAGATATTTACGCCCCTAAAAGTTGCATATATCAGGGAATAAATGTATCTTTGATAATAATGATATAATAATTTAAAACTTAATTTTTGACCTTAAATGAAAGTGTTCACTATTAAAAGTTATGGTTTCGGGGAGCTATCTTCCCTGTTTTCGCCCGATATAAACATGGCCTCGGCCTCCAAACAACTTAAACGCTGGATTACCGCCAACCCCAAACTCCTCCACCTCCTCCAACAGGAAGGATGGGAAAAAGGGCACAAACGGTTAACCCCCAAAATGGTGCAACACATCGTTTCCGTACTGGGAGAACCCTGAAAAAACCAAGGCTTACACTCTGTCCTAAATAAGCTTATTTGCACTTCAAGATAAGCTTATTTCAACACTCAAATAAACTTATCTGAGTCTTAAAATCAATTGATTTCAAGGCAGGGAAACCTTGTGCTTTTTTTTGAAAATAAACTTATAAAATATGCTTTTACAAACTTATTATCTAGATCAAATCATGAACGAATTAAAGAAGAAAAGGTCTCGATTTAAAGAGTTGATCGAGACCTATTGCGGAACCAATCCTTACAACTTCGACCTGTTTTTAGCCAATGTAAGGAAGGATGAATATGCGCTCTCTATCATCCTCGAAATAATGGGATACATAAACGATCCCGCCTATTTTAACAACAAGGAGCAGATGGTTTTTAAAAACAAATTCAAAAACTATTTCCTGCCCAGGTTGCATACCATGCACAAGGAGTGGGACAAGAATTACCATTACGAGAATTACAGGCTCGAACTGAATGAACACTCCTGTGGTAAGAATATCTCGGTAAAAAATAAATTAATTACCAAAGAGTGTTTTTTAATTATTTACGGACTTAGTATGGCAGGAATCATAAAATTCACTTCCAAAAGGCATATTCTGAAGTGCATCTGCAAGCTGCTAAATAAAAATTTTAATCTGCAAATTATACAAAATGAGTATAATTTCATTGACAAACTCTCCGTAATAAATGCGTATGAGTCTGTAATAAAGAAGATTAAGGAACATAGTCAATGATTGAAAGGTTAATAAAACCGTCAAAAAAGTATAACTTGTTCTTCCAAAAACATGTCGTATCATTGCAGTCGAAAGCAATTTCAAGAAATGAACGAAACAAATCTCCTCCGCTTGCGGAAGCGATTTAACCAAAGCCTGGCCGGAGGGCAAAACAAATCCGGAAAGACAATAGCGATTGTCTGAAGCATTTATCAGTAATGGGAAGTCTTTGAATTCCGGTTTTTTTTAAAACTATCTTGAATATGCATTATATATTTAAGAAGCTTAGGACATAGGATAGGACATTTCGAAGTCAAAACCCCATCAATACAGGGAAGTAGACGACATTAGGATAGGACATTTAATTATAACATTATTAATTACCTTAAAAATCGATACGATGAATAAATTTTTTGCGTTAGAAAACTTACTGAAAAGCGGATACTGCATCATCCCCCGGGTGATATTGGATAACCAGCAGAGCAGCTGTAAAAAGACAGCCCTCAGAGCAGATATCCTCAGCTACTTTTACCAAAAGGCTTATTTTGCCAAAGGCGATGTTGTGCTGGACGGGCGGATCTACACATGCTTCAGGGGAGAGCTGATTGTGAATCAGAAAGAACTAGCAGCCTTTTTTAAAACCGAACGCAGGCAATGGAACCGCATCATGGCAGAGTTTACGAGCGAAAACATCATCCGTGTTGACCGATTAAGAGGCGGATCCCGCATCACCATAGTAGCTTACGACTGCATTGTGGGTAAAAAAAGCGCTCAATACAAGCAGGCCAACGGTGGTGAAAAAGCTGCAGATGCAACCCCCAAAGCAAAGAAGCCGAAACTGGGCGTTTGGGTCGAAAACTACTACCCCGAGCACCACGTAAAGGGTTGCGATATTCCCCCTCTTGAGATTGATTTAAGCAAAATACCTGAATTTCAGGACAAACTATCTGAGAAATAATAGCGAAAAATATCTTCCGTAGGATACACTGCAGGTTGAATATCGGAAGATAAAACTAAAATAAATTACTTTATTTCTGACAAAATCGGTTAGATGGTGATTATATTTGCACATTCTCGATTCGGCATGGTAAAGTGCCTGGTTTAACGATTATAACAAGAAACTGGTAACGAAATAATAACGCAATGAAAAATGTAGAGCAAATTACAAAAGGCGAAGGTTATACGGCCATCAATATGGGGCCATTGGATAGTGTTGGCGAATACTCCCTGATACACCCGAAACTGAACACGGAGATCTTCGGAAAGTTGTTTCTGAAGGATGTTACCGGAGCTACCGGAACAGAGATTTCCTTTAATACGCTGCCTCCTCATACGGAGATTCCTTACTTCCACCGCCACAGAGATAACGAGGAGACCTACATCATCCTGAAGGGCTCGGGCGATTTCCAGATTGATGATGATTGCTTCCCTGTATGCGAAGGCTCGGTTGTCCGCGTGGCTCCTGCTCCGTCAAGAGGCATGAGGAATTCTTCGGACGAACCGATGATTTACATGGTTATTCAATCCAAAGAAAATTCGTTGGGAAACTATTCTACAGAGGACGGATCACGAACTGAATGGAACCCGAAATGGAAATAAAATCGCTCAAAGAAACCGACTTCGGTACAATCTGCAGGGCATTTGGAAAGGCTTTTGCCGATTACGAACTTCAACTGAATGATACTCAGTTACAGGCCATGCTTACAAGACGCGGTTATCTTCCGGAGCTTTCCTTTGGGGCGTTCGATGGAGACGAGCTGGTTGCTTTTACGCTGAATGGAATTGGCACGTTCCTCGGCATTGCAACGGCTTACGACACGGGAACAGGCACACTCCCCGACTACCGCGGACAAGGATTGGCCACAAAGATATTTGAGTATTCAATCCCCTTCCTGCGCGCAGCGGGCATCCGGCACTATCTGCTTGAAGTATTGCAGCATAATACAAAAGCGGTGTCTTTATACCGGAACCTGGGGTTTGAGGTGAGCCGGGAGTTTAATTATTTCTGTCAGTCAAACGAAATGATTCTCACAGGAAAAGAGCAGCTGGATGTTCCATATTCAATAAAAGAGGTGGATGTTGCAGCATGTAAATCGGCTTCCGGAATGGCAGATTTCCATCCTTCCTGGCAGAACAGTTTTGAATCTGTAGAAAGGGCTATGGATAAATTCGTATGCTTAGGAACTTACCTAGACAACAGGCTCACAGGGTATTGTATTTTCGAACCTGCATCCGGCGATGTTACCCAGTTGGCTGTTGAGCCTATGCATAGGTGTAAGGGTATTGCAACCGCGCTACTAAGGGAAGCGTTGAAACGGAACAAGCATACCGCCGTAAAGGTGATAAATACGGATACTACCTGTACGAATATTACCGATTTCCTGAAAGCACGGAATATCCAGCAGAAGGGAAAGCAGTTTGAAATGATAAAGGTTCTGTAAAGCAAGTGCTATGGAGGTAAATGCCGTCGAAAAGAAATCGGCCCTTTGGAATCCGTGGCACGGCTGCCACAAGCTGAGTGAGGGTTGCCGCCATTGCTACGTATACCGTGGGGATGCCCGGCGAAACATAGACAGCTCGGTGATAACGCAGACGAAAAGTTTCGATGCCCCCATCAAGCGTAAACGCAGCGGAGAGTACAAAATCCCCTCCGGCACGCTGGTCTACACCTGCTTTACGTCCGATTTCTTTGTGGAAGATGCTGATCCTTGGCGCCCCGATGCCTGGGCGATGATACACCAACGGAGCGACCTCCAGTTCCTGATGATTACCAAGCGGATAGACCGGCTGACTCAATGCCTGCCGGCCGACTGGGGCGAGGGATACGAGCACGTAACCATCTGCTGCACCGTAGAGAATCAATCCCGTGCCAACTACCGGCTACCCATCTATCGCTCCGCTCCCATCCGGCACAAAATCATTATTTGCGAACCCTTACTGGAGCGCATCGACCTTGCACCCTACAACATAGGTCAATGGGTGGAACAAGTAGTAGCAGGCGGCGAATCCGGCAACGAAGCCCGCCCCTGCAACTTCGACTGGGTAATGGAACTCCGCAGCGTCTGCGAAAAGGAAAAGGTATCCTTCTGGTTCAAACAAACCGGCGCCAACTTCATCAAAGACGGTAAACACTACAACATCAAACGTCCCCTCCAACACTCCCAAGCCCGAAAAGCCGGAATAAATTTGTGAGAAGAACTTCGGAAGTTAACCTAAAGGAAACATTTATTTCTTGTATATTTACCACATAAATTAGTATTATGATGAAAAACCACCTTTTATTCCTATTCATATTTTGCCTGGAAATAACACATGCGCAGGTTACAGAGATAAAATACTTATCAGGTAAAGGTTCCGACGATGCCATCGAGTGGGACTTCTTTTGTACCAAAGGAGCTAAAAGCGGTTCATGGAATAAGATAAAAGTTCCATCCTGCTGGGAAACCGAAGGCTATGGCACCTACAATTATGGACACGATAAGAATAAGGCCAACGAAGAAGGATTGTATAAAACCAAATTTCAAATTCCGGCGGACTGGAAAAGCAAGCGTATTTTTATTGTTTTTGAAGGGTCTATGACCGATACCGAAATTAAAGTGAATGGTAAACAAGCAGGTACTGTTCATCAAGGCGCTTTTTATCGGTTTAAGCGGGAAATTACCAATCTGGTCCATTATGGAAAGTCAAATGATTTGGATGTAAAGGTGAGCAAGATGTCTGCCAATAATAGTATAAATGAGGCGGAACGCGAAGCAGATTTCTGGGTGTTTGGAGGTATCTTCCGTCCGGTTTACCTGGAGGCTGTCCCCAACGAATTTATAGATTATACAGCTATTGACGCACGTCATACAGGAGATGTTAAGGCAGATATTATCCTTTCGGGCAATCTGTCGGACATTGATGCTCAAATGGTGGTTCTGGATCAGCAAAATAAAGTGATAGGCAAATTATCTTCCACCCCTGCTGCCGGTAAAAAAAATAAAATCTCTTTGTCCGGTCATATAGCCGATGTAAAGCCCTGGTCCTCCGAATCCCCCACCCTATATTCTGCTTCTATTTCCATCAGCCGTAAAGGAAAGATGTTACATACGATAACAGAAAAGATCGGCTTCCGTACCGTGGAAGTCCGCGAACACGACGGGGTGTATGTGAATGGCGTAAAGATGATGTTTAAAGGGGTTAACCGTCATTCTTTCTGGCCCACAACCGGACGTACCACAAATAAACAGCTTAGCATCGACGATGTAAATCTGATAAAGGCGATGAATATGAATGCCGTTCGTATGTCTCATTATCCACCGGATAAACATTTTCTTGAGGTGTGCGACTCGTTAGGTCTTTATGTGATAGATGAACTCTGTGCCTGGCAATATCCGCCCTATGATACTCCTGTAGGCAAAGTGCTGGTAAGAGAAATGCTTACCCGCGACATAAATCATCCCAGTATTGTATTCTGGGCAAATGGAAATGAAGGTGGATTTAATTTTGACCTTGATCCTCTTTTTCCGCAATATGATATTCAAAAACGGGCTGTCCTGCATCCCTGGGCTAAGTTTAGCTGTATAAACACAGCACATTATATTAATTACGACACGGGTATAAATAATCTGTTTCATGGACGGGATATTTTTATGCCGACTGAAATATTGCATGGATTGTATGACGGCGGACATGGAGCGGGACTGGATGATTATTGGAATTTGATGCGTTCTAATAACCTCAGTGCCGGAATGTTTCTTTGGGATTTGGCCGACCAGGCTGTTGTCCGGACCGATAGAAATGGTTTTTTAGATACAGATAAAGATCACGGGGCTGATGGTATCACCGGGCCGTACCGCGAAAAAGAGGGAAGCTTCTTTACCATTAAAGAAATCTGGTCTCCTGTCCATTTGGAGAAAAAGTATATAACTCCCACATGGAATAAACGATTGATCATTGAAAACCGGTACGCATTCACCAACATCAACGAATGTACATTTAAATTCAGACTTGCAAAGGTTACGGATCTTTCGGTGGATGGCGTGACATCTGTAGCTGGTCGCATCGACTCTCCCGATTGCAAACCGGGAGAAAAGAGCGCAATAACTATCGATCTACCCAAAGACTGGAAGGATTATGATATACTATATGTTACCGCGACCGATCGTGAAAACCGTGAGTTATTTACCTGGAGCTACGAAATTGGGAATCCGCTTAAGGTTGCCTCGCGATGTTTGCCAACGGATAAATCAGCCCCTGCTGCCCAAGCGCAGGATCTGGGAGCCGATTGGTTGTTATCGGCTGCCGGAGTAGAAGCCCGTATTAATAAGGAGACTGGATTGCTTCACGCAGTCGTTTATCAGGGGAAAACCATTCCATTGAGTAATGGCCCTGTTCTGATAACAGACAAACAGGTTACCTGTAAATCCGTTGAATATAAATTGGCAGAAGGAAATCCACATTTGACAGTAACCTACGTAACGAACAACGGCAAAGATGTCGCCTATGGATTTACGTGGACCATGTTGCCTTCGGGCGTATTGCAACTGGATTACGATTACCGGCCACAGGATAAGATTTCCATGGCAGGAATTACATTCGATTTCCCCGAAGAGGGCGTTAAGGGAGCCACTCTGTTTGCAAACGGTCCATATCGGGTATACAAGAACCGCATGAAAGGAGGAACCCTGAACGTTTGGAATAAAACATATAATAACACCGTTACCGGCGAGAGTTGGGACTATCCCGAGTTCAAAGGATACTATTCCCTCTTTTACGGAATGAAACTGGATTGTCCGACACCCTTTGCAGTATATTCGGGAAAAGAAGATGTTATACTTCATTTATTCACTCCAGCTATACAATCCTTGTACGCAGCCGACAGGAATTATACAGTTCCGGCATACCCCAAAGGAAACATCTCTTTTATGAGTGCGATACCTCCGGTAGGTACTAAGTTTGGAAAAGCAGAGAATTACGGTCCCCAGTCCCAATTACACCGTTTTAGCGGTAATGGTGCAGAGAATAATATATCAGGACAATTGTTTTTTGATTTCAATACAATTAATAAATGACCGTCTTGAATAATTGCTTGGACACGCTTATTTATATAAGAAAGATCGGTACAAAGATAAATGCCCAAAGACAAAGGAAGAAAGGATATTCTGTCTCGTTTGATTTGATAGTTGAGAAACTTTGATTAACTTTGTAAGTGCTCATATAATAGCATTAGATATATGAAAGTAGATGTAAATGATAATATATTATCACTTATAGATAAAACTCCCAACTTGATAATGTCGGGTATTGCCCAGCGTGTTAAACAGAGGCGATTGGAAAAAGGGTGGACGCAAAAGATGCTTGCTGCAAAAGCAGGGCTTTCGTTGCCTTCCTACAGGCGTTTTGAATCATCTGGAGAGATATCTGTGCGTTCATTGGTGATGCTTGCATTTGCATTGGATATGATAGATGAGTTCGAAACTCTTTTCAGCAGCAAGACCTATCAGAGTATTGACGATATAGTAAAATCGGAGCAAACGAAACAAAGAAAAAGAGGGCATAAAAATGAATAGTGTCTCAATGATAGAGATTTTTATATCTGATAGACGTGTAGGGCGAATGGCTCTTACGCCCGAAGGATTGTGTGGTTTTGAATACGATGCTGACTGGATACAGAGCGGATTTTCAATATCTCCATTCTATCTGCCGTTGAAGCCAGGTCTGATAATGGCCAAGCGAGATCCGTTTGCGGGAAACTTTGGGGTGTTCGATGACAGTTTGCCGGATGGTTGGGGCAATCTATTGCTTGATCGTTATTTACAAGAGAAAGGGGTCGATCCATATAAATTGAATATTTTAGAACGATTGTCGCTGATTGGTTCTACCGGACGTGGCGCATTGGAGTATCAACCAGACAAAAGCATTGCCACAGATGATGAGTTTCTAAATTTTGATCGTTTAGCAAATGAGATCGAAAAAATACTCGAAAGCAAAGAAAGTACGGGTTCGGTCGATTTGCTCTATAAATATGGCGGTTCATCCGGTGGAGCACGCCCCAAGGTATTTGCGAAGTTAGATGGTTGCGAGTGGCTTGTGAAGTTTAAAGCAACCAGCGATCCTGTTAATGTTGGAGAAATAGAGTACAACTACTCTCTACTTGCCAAAGAGTGTGGAATACGAATGGCGGAAACCCGCTTGTTTGATAATCGCTATTTCGGAGTTAAACGATTCGACAGAACTCCTCAAGGTAAGATACATACCATAAGTGCAGCCGGACTGCTCAATGCCAATTACCGGATTCCTTGTCTTGACTACTCTTTGCTATTGAAGCTGACGCTGAATCTCACCAGGGATATGGAACAGGTGGCTCAAATGTTCCGGCTAATGGTGTTTAATATCCTGATTTCAAATCGGGACGATCATGCTAAGAATTTTTCGTTCCAATGGATTGATGGGGCGTGGAAACTTTCGCCGGCTTATGATCTACTGCCAAGCAGTGGTTTTAATGGCTACCATACTACGACCATAAATGGTAAGGGAGAGCCTGCTCTTGCCGATACGATTGCGGTGGCGACTGAAATAGGTCTGTCAAAACAGTCGGCAACTCAGATTATACAAGAGTTGACGGAGAAATGTATTGCAAAAAAGAAGACGAGATTCAGATTGAAATAGTTGATAACAGGATAAGCCCATACGGATGCCCGATTTAGCTTCCATAGCCCCATGGATATTCGTCGTAGGAGATGGATTAAAAAGTCACCCAGAAGTTTACAACTTTTTTAAATGGATTACGTTAATAGTAAAGCCATCTTCAAAATTACATTCTGGAGTCATGAATACTCAAGAGGCATTGCAATCTATTAAAACACAATCATATGGGGTATAAACATTTGGTTTTTGATATTGACGGGACTTTGGTGGACAATGAAAAAGCTGTTTTGGCTACTTGGCAGGAGACTATCCTGCAGTTGTTTGGCAAACACTATGAGACTTCGGAGCTTAATTTTGTGTTGGGTATTCCGGGGGTGACTACCATGGAACGTCTCGGGGCTGAAAATCCAAAAGAGTTTGATGAGGTGTGGGTTAAGAACTTTATGAAGCACAAGGCTGAGATCGAGCTTTTTCCCCATATCGAGCATATAATCGCCGCTCTGAAGAGTAAAGGGTTGGGGTTAGGGTTGGTCACTTCGCGTACGCACAACGAACTCAACAACGATTTTGCCTTAGGTAAGATTATAGACCATTTTGAAACGATTATATGTGTTACGGATGCGCCCCGCCCTAAACCGAATCCGGATCCGCTGCTGGTTTATATGGAGAGGTGTGGCGTATCTCCGGATGAAGTGCTCTATATTGGTGATAGTGATTACGATTATCATTGTGCCAAGAATGCAAAGGTGGACTTTGGGGTGGCTTTGTGGGGTGATAACAGGATAAGCCATTCAGATACCCGGTTTAGCTTTAATAGCCCCATGGATATTTTAATGATCTGACTATAAAGATATTGTTATAAAAATAAGAAAGGCTTTCCGTTTGGAAAGCCTTCTTATTGGTGATCCGCCTGGGGCTCGAACCCAGGACCCCATCCTTAAAAGGGATGTGCTCTACCTGCTGAGCTAGCGAATCATCCTGTGCGTTACTTCTGTAATGCGAGTGCAAAGATAGGGCGTACATTTTTATTGTGCAAGTTTTCGCACCATTTTTATTTTGCTATCTTTGCAGGCATACTTGTAAACATACTGTAAAACATACTAATAAACAGACATTTTATCTATGGCAGACGATAAAAAAATTATTTTCTCTATGGTGGGCGTCACTAAGACGTTTCCTCCTCAGAAACAGGTTTTAAAGAATATTTATCTCTCCTTTTTCTACGGTGCCAAGATCGGTATTATCGGTCTTAACGGGTCGGGAAAATCTACCCTGATGAAGATTATTGCCGGTCTCGAAAAAGAATATCAGGGCGAAGTGGTTTTCTCGCCAGGCTACTCTGTGGGTTATCTTGAACAGGATCCAAAGCTGGAAAGCGGCAAGACTGTAAAGGAAATCGTACAGGAAGGGGTGCAGGATATCGTGAATGTACTGAAGGAGTACGAGGAGGTGAACGAGAAGTTTGGTGATCCGGAGGTGCTGGACGATCCCGACAAGATGGATGCGCTGATTAACAGACAGGCCGAATTGCAGGATAAGATTGATGCTACGGATGCATGGAACCTGGACAGCCGCCTGGAGCGTGCTATGGATGCTTTGCGTTGTCCGCCCGAAGATCAGGTGGTGGATACGTTGTCCGGTGGTGAGCGCCGTCGCGTGGCTTTGTGCCGTTTGTTGCTTCAGCAACCGGATGTATTGTTGCTGGATGAGCCTACCAACCACCTGGATGCAGAGTCTATCGACTGGTTGGAGCAGCATTTGCAGCAGTATGCGGGTACGGTGATCTGTGTTACGCACGACCGTTACTTCCTGGATCATGTGGCCGGATGGATTCTGGAGCTTGACCGTGGCGAGGGTATCCCCTGGAAGGGTAACTATTCTTCGTGGCTGGATCAGAAAACGAAGCGTATGGCGCAGGAAGAGAAGCAGGCCAGCAAGCGCAGAAAGACATTGGAGCGCGAGCTTGAATGGGCTACCATGGCTCCCAAGGCTCGTCAGGCCAAGGGTAAGGCTCGTCTTAATTCGTATGAGAAGTTGCTTAACGAGGATCAGAAGGAGCGCGAAGAGAAGCTGGAGATCTTTATCCCCAACGGTCCGCGTCTGGGTAACAAGGTGATCGAGGCGCAGCACGTGGCCAAGGCTTTTGGCGACAAGTTGTTGTTTGATGATCTTAACTTTATGCTGCCTCCCAACGGTATTGTAGGGATTATCGGTCCCAACGGTGCGGGTAAGACTACCTTGTTCAAGATGATCATGGGTATGGAGACAGTAGATAAGGGTACCTTCGAAGTGGGTGAAACGGTGAAGATCGGGTATGCCGATCAGACGCACAAGGATATCGATCCTACAAAGACGGTTTTCCAGGTGGTGTGCAGCGGACAGGAGTATATTCGTGTGGGTGGCAAGGAGATTAATGCCCGTGCTTATTTGTCGCGTTTCAACTTTACGGGCGGCGACCAGGAGAAGCTTTGCAGTGTTCTTTCGGGTGGTGAGCGTAACCGCTTGCATCTGGCACTTACATTGCGTGCCGAGGCCAATGTATTGCTTCTGGATGAGCCTACCAACGATATCGACGTAAATACCTTGCGTGCACTGGAAGAGGGTCTGGAGAACTTTGCCGGTTGCGCCGTGGTTATCTCGCACGACCGTTGGTTCCTGGATCGTATCTGTACGCATATTCTTTCGTTCGAGGGTAACTCCGACGTGGTATTCTACGAGGGTTCGTACTCCGAATACGAAGAATACAAACGGAAGCAGCTGGGCGATGTAGAGCCGAAGCGTGTTCGTTACCGTAAGTTGATTGCTGATTAATCATTTAAATAATACAAGACCATGAAAAAATCTTTTCTTTCGTTTGCAGCGGTTGTTTGTGCTGCCTTGTTTGTGTGTACGGCCGATGCGGGTGCGCAGGTTGTAAAGTTGTTTAATGGCAAGGATTTGTCTAACTGGAATTTGTTTGTAGACAAAGGGGGCGCCAGTGCCCAGGAGGTGTATACGGTGAAGGATGGCGTGATCCATGTTAAGGGTACCCCTTTCGGTTACATGTACACCAAGGAGAAGTATAGTAACTTTATCCTGGATGTGGAATGGCGTTATCCGGTGGAAGCAACCAACAGTGGTATCTTCTTGTTTGTGCAGGACGGCGAAAAGCTGTGGCCCAATGCGATTGAGTGCCAGCTTCACGCAGGCGATGCGGGCGACTTTGTTTTACTGGGTGGCAGCGATTTGTTCGAGTTTATGAGCAGACCGGGTACGGTTCGTCCGGCTTTCCCGGTGGTTAAGAAGACCAACGAATCCAGCGAAAAGCCTGTAGGCGAGTGGAACCGTGCTAAGATTTACTGCAAGGATGGTAATATTACGGTGTTTATAAACGGTGTGTACCAGAATTCGGGTACGCGTTCGATGCATAAAACAGGTTACATTGCTTTGCAGAGCGAAGGAAAGGATATTCAGTTCAGGAATGTAACGGTTACTCCGTTATAATCCGGAGGGTTTACAAATCGAGTAGGAGGAAAACAAAAGTAGTTTTCTTCCTACTTTTGTTTTCCGACCTCTCCCACCACCGTACATGCCGTTCGGCATACGGCGGTTCTTTAATTACGATGCAGACGGCGATATAATCTCATTATTTGTGGATAACCTGCTCGGTCTAGACTCTCATCTGTAATTGCCCGATGCAGCACCCAGCTGTTGGCTATGTGCCAGTATCCTTTACGGGTATTAGCCCATTGCCAAGCCTGATGTTTGTTTATACCACATTTCTGGAGATTATGTGACTTCGTGCTGATTTTCTTCCAACTCTTCCATATATACGTCCTTAGCCTGCGACGATACCAACCATCCGTCTTTTGGATAAATTGGTTCATGTCTGCTAAACGGTAGTAAGTTAGCCAGCCTCGTACGTATTGTGACAATCGTTGCTTTAGCCATGCATAACCTTTTCCATTGTTTCGTTTGGTTATTTGTTTGAGCGTGCGTTTGAACTTTTCTTGACTTGTACGGTGGGTGCGTAGACCGCACTTGCCTTTGGACCTTCAGTAGAATGAGTAGCCAAGGTATTTCATGCCTCGAACATCTCCAATGATGGTCTTTTCCATATTCACTTTAAGGAAGAGTTTCTTCTCTAAATAGGTGGATATACTGTCTCGTACTCGTTCTGTGGCTCGCTTGCTTTTAACCAAAATCAGACAATCGTCTGCGTAGCGTACAAATGGATGACCTCGGCGAGACAACTCTTTATCAAGCTCATTCAGCAAGATATTGCTTAGAATCGGGCTTAACGGACCCCCTTGAGGAACTCCCTCCTCGGTTGATTCATACTTATGAGCAACCATTACGCCGGCTTTGAGATAGTGATGGATAAGTGAAATTACCCGTCCATCTTTGATTGTCCGTGACAACACCTCTATCAGCTTGCTATGGTTTACTGTATCGAAGAATCGTTCCAAGTCAAGGTTTATGCAGTAATGATACCCATTGTCTGCATATTCCTGCACCCGCTTCAGCGCATCGTGGGCGCTGCGGTTTGGGCGGAAGCCAAAACTGTTGTCATTGAACTCTCGTTCGTATATCGGTATCAACACTTGGCTTATAGCCTGTTGGATGAACCGGTCAACAACCGTAGGGATACCGAGTTGACGTGCCTTGCCGTTGTCCTTGGGGATATCGACACGACGGACCGGATTGGGCCGGTACTTACCCTTTAGTAGCTGCTCTATCAATTCGTCTTTGTGGAGGTTTAGGTATGGCAACAGTTCGCTCGTTCCCATCTTATCGACACCTCCGGATCCGTCATTCCCTATTACTTGCCGATAAGATCGATTTAAGTTTTCGGGACTCAGGATAAGTTCCAACAAATTGGTTGTGCCTATCTGCACTTCCACTAGGTTTTCACCTATTATCCTCATAAAAGTCTGCGCTCCATCATACCCTTCGGATTCCGTCCTATTCATCTGATGGCAGCCAACAGATTCTGTTGTTTGCTGCATTGTTTCTTCCATTTGGTAATAATGTAATAATTCCAGTTTAATTAAAGTTCAGTCCTTCACCAGGTTGTCGATGTTTTTTTCCCTTCCCGGTTACTATGACCTCTGCTGACTTCTCACGGTTCGTTGTTACTGCTCGGATGACCTCGCCCGTGAGATCTCCCCAGTTATGGACGTATTCTTTCAATCTTATACCTGCTTGATTTACTCCAAGTGTTCCGAACAGCTATCGGACTTTGTTTTGTATTGCAAACTAATCCACACTCGTGAGCCTTGGTATCAAGTTTCTGTTCGTCAGGCCAGATCTTTGCCGAAGACTTCCTTCAGATTACACCTCGCGATGAACACCCTTGTCGTTGGCTGGACGCTTCCCGCTGTTAGGGCGCGTTGGGGACTTACACCCGTTAGAATACGTTCGTGCTGGGCGAACAATAGAACGCCGTTGTACCGATAACTTGGGTACAACGGCGTTTTTGTTTTATCAGGCTCTGATGATTTCGATGCACATACGCGAATTGTGGTAGGGGCATTTCCAGAAGCCGGCCTTGTCTTCGGCCAGGTTGGGTTTCCCGTCGCGGATGCTCCAGTACCATTCGCCGTGGGCCCGGTCTATCAGGTGGGCTGAGATGTATTGCCAGGTGGCGGCCGACTTATCCAAATATGCTGCATCGCCGGATAGTTTCCATGCGTACATGAATCCTACGGCCGCCTCTGCCTGAGGCCACCAGTGCCGGTCGGTATCGGTATGTCCTCTGCGGGTATCGGTCTCGTACCAGATGCTTCCGTCGGACTGCAAGCCTTCGCGTACGGTGGTCTGCACCAGCTGCATGGACAGGCTTTCCACCCGTAGCAGCAGGGCGGGATCGCCCAATACCTGGGCGGCTTCGTACAACAACCACGAGGCTTCGATGTCGTGTCCGTAGGAGTCGATGGTTCCTTTGCGAGTCCACTGTTCGTCGAAAAAGAGATTCATATGTCCTGTACGGGTATCGATGATATGATCGGCAAAGATCAGTATCAGCGCCTCCAGCGCCTTTTTAAGGCGTGGATCTTTCCATACACGGTACAGGTTGGTATAGGCCTCCAGGATATGGAGGTGGGTATTCATGGTCTTCTTCTCGTTTTCGTCTTTTTCGCTTAGGCGGAGGTCGTCCAGCAATTGCCAGTCGCGGCTGTAAGCTTCAAAATAGCCTCCCAGCTGGGTATCCCTGCTATGTTGTTCGATCAGGTGAAACAACTCCTTTGCCTTAGCTAATGCCTCTTCGTTGCCGGATGCCATATGGTATTCCGTAAGGGCATAGATAAAGAAGGCTTGCGAATAGATCTGCTTCTTGGTATCGGCCGGCGATCCGTCGGCATTTACCAGCCAGTAGGTACCGCCCATCTCCTCGTCGAAAAAGTATTTGAGGGCATACCCGTAGGCGCGTTCGGCCATGTGCAGGTATGCGGAATCGGGCTGCACACGGTAGGCCGCCGAGAAGGTCCATAGGATGCGGGCATTCAGGATGCCCCCCTTCCCTGCTCCACCAATGATCCGGTCGGCGCCATCTATCTGTCCGTAAAACCCGCCCTGTTCCACATCCACCATACGCCCCATCCAGTAGGGAAGGATTCCATGAATCAGCTCGGCACGCATCTCCTCTTTCAGTTGTTTGAGTAAGCTCATCGTTCTCTTGTCGTTTTTTCTGTATGAAATAATATCTTATTTGGCTGCATCCATGATCTGACGCATGGATACGGTATAATTCTTAATCACCTGCACGGTAGAGTCGGTATCGAAAATCGAGTTAAGTCCCTGCTCTTCCTGGGCTGGATCGCCCATATAGTCGTCGCCCACCTGCCAGTATACATGGTCCGTACGCGGACGGGCATAACCGCCCCATGCCCAGAAATTGCATCCGGCCAGGGTGCCGTTGGTACGTACGCTTTCCAATACGCGCTCAAAGATATAAGAATAATAGGTATCTCTGCTGGTGGTAGGGTCGCTTAATTCGTACTTATGCGAATCGCGGGGCATACCGAACTCCTCGAGGGTGATGGGTTTGCGCAGCGAATCGGCAAGGGCAATGTGTTTATCCATGTAGGCTGCGGTGTTCTCGATGGCACGGTTCAGTGTGCCTGGGATATCCTTGCTGTCCAGCCAGCCCCAGTTCTTGGGCCAGATGTGCATGGTAAGGTAATCGATGTTGGGATCGGCATGAACACGGGCATAGAGGTCGAAGTCTTCTTCGCTGCCTGCCTCGCCTTCGGATCCGGTGGATACAAGGTGATTCTTATCCAGACTCTTGATGTGTGCGGCTATGTCTTTGATCCACGCGGCGTAGGCATCCTTGTTTCCGGAGCCCATGGGTCGGGGTTCGTTGGCTATCTGCCACGACAGGATGGCGGGGTCTTCGGTATATTTACGTTTGTTGTAAAAATTGGTACGCGACAACACCGTGGTGATGTGGTTCTTGAAGATTTGCTGACAGCTGTCGCACTCGAAGTATTTAGACACATAGTCTTTAAAGGCATCCCATCCGGCAACCGACGGAACGGGCACGGGACCGTATCCTGCCCAGTTAAGGTATTGGGCATAGCCTCCGGACCACTCCCAGGTGTTGTGCAGGTACAGCACGGCGTGCATATCGCGTTTAGCAAGCTCGCTCATAAAGAAGTCCAGTCCGTCGAAAACCGACTGCTCGTAATGTCCCGGTGATTCCTGCAGGGAGGGCATCACTTTGGAGGGTACTCCGTTGGGACCGTCGGCTCCCACCAGTACGCGCAGGTTGTTGACTCCCTTTTCCTTGAGGAAGTCCAGTTCGCGTATCAACCGGTCGCGGTCGCCAAACACGCCCTGCGACCCCAGCAGCGGCCCATACCAGAAATTGGTTCCTATAAAATAATAGGGTTTGCCGTTAAGAACAAATTGTCCGTTTTCTACCCGGATACATGCATCGTTTACCGATGCGGTGGTGGTACTCTTTCCTGTACAGCTTGCAAGCAGCAGCAGGAACACAAGGTTAACATACACTAGTACGTGTCGCATATTCTATTGAATTTTATTATATAATTTCACCTTACAAAAGTGAGGAAAAGTAGAGAAGCAGACTATCAGAATTGTGCCTAATTGTTTTAACAATGTTGCATCTGCCATATAAAATGTACGCTTTAGGCAACTGACATTTTTTTGTATCGCATTAAATTGTATTTTTACCTTCCAAAAGCAGGCTTTGCCTTTTAATTTATAGGAACAATAATGAAAAAACTTTGCACGCTGGTACTGTTTTGTTGCTACCTGGTTAACATTCCGTACGTATTGAAGGCTATTCAGAACCATCATAACCTGGATTCCCGTATTTTTACGACCGATCATGGTTTGTCCAGCACGAAAGTTTCTTGTATCGTGCAGGATAAGCGGGGTTTTGTGTGGATTGGTACCGAAGATGGCCTTAATAAATTTGACGGGTACGGTTTTACCGTCTACAAGCGTAACAGCGCCTTGCGGGGATCGTTGGTAAGCAACCATATTACCGCTTTATATACGGATCGAAACGATAACTTATGGGTGGGCACCATCGAGGGGTTACAGTATTACGACAAGCGGAACGATAATTTTGTGAGTACCGCCCTCAATCAGCCGGATTATATTGTAAAGCAGAATCAGTGTAATGCCATCTTCCAGGACAGGAGCGGCTGCCTGTGGTTTGCCTCGTCCGGACTGGGAGTACTGAGGTTCGATCCTAAAACGTCGGAAAGTGTATTGTTCTCGCCTTCGCATACGCATCCGGGGCAGTCGTTATGCAGCGGCCATATCCGGGCTATCGACGAGGATGCGGATGGTAATTTGTGGTTTGGATCGCAGGATAACGGCTTGTCGGTGTACAACCCGGTAAAAAAGAGTTTCACCAATTACAGCGTGGCCAGTGGTCACCTGAAGAGCGATGTAATATTCGACCTGTTCAAAAAGAAGAATGGCAATATGCTGATCTCCACCATCGGTGTGGGGGTGACGGTATACGATCAGAAACAGAAGCGGTTTATTGCCTATCCGGAGGCGTTCAGCAGGGGTACGGCCCGGCGTACTTTCTGTGCCATGGAGGATAAAGAGGGTGCTGTCTGGGCGGGGACCGACGGACTGGGGGTGATGCGTTTCAGAGCGGATCAGCAGTCTATCTCTCCACATCCGGTGTTCAATGAGTTTATGCAGGAGATGGGCGACTCGAAGATACATTATTTGTTTGAGGACAAAAAAGGGAACCTCTGGGTGGGTATGCATTACAAAGGGTTGTGCGTTATCCATACCGGTTCCAACGGCTTTACCAATTACCGTAAAATAAACAACGAGCCTAATTCGCTTAGCTATAACCATGTGATGGGGGTTACGGCCGACAAAGATAATAATCTCTGGATTGCCACGGATGGCGGGGGACTGAACTTCTTCGACCGCAAGAGCGGACGGTTTACGCATTACTTGCACAATCCGGGTAATCCTAATTCAATTTCGGACAATGCCATCGTGAGTGTTTTCTGTGATAGCAAAAAGAGGATTTGGGCGGGTACCTATGTGGGGGGCCTTTGTATGTGGGACCCGGACAGACGGGGGTTTGTTACCTACCGTTCCAATGGGAAACCGGACGGACTGAGTTCCGATTATGTGAAGAGTATCGCGGAGGATAAAAGGGGCTATCTTTGGTTGGGTACCAACGGCGGGGGCTTGTCGCGCTTTAATCCGGCAGACAAAACCTTCCGTAATTTTCAGACAAAAGATAACAGGGGACTAGTGAATGATTATATCTCCGTGATTTTTATGGACAGCAGAAACCGGTTGTGGATTGGCACTTACTTTGGGTTGAGCTGTATGGATACGGAAACGGAGACACTCACCTCCTTTAAGATGGATAGCGGACTAAGCAGCATGGCTGTGTATGCTATTGCTGAAGATGAGCAGGGTGTGATATGGATCGGTACGCAGAATGGGTTGAACCGGTATAATCCGGACAAGAACAACTTTACGTCGATAAGGCCATCCGGACAGCAGATCAGTCAGGTTATCAACGGCATTGTACCCCACAAGGAGAACCTGTGGCTGAGCACCAACAAGGGGATCGTGCGGTTTAATCCGTCTTCTCTCTCCTCCAAGATCTATACGCGCTACGACGGCTTGCAGAGCGACGAGTTTATCCTGGCATCCTATTATAAGAGTCCGGCCGGCGAGATTTTCTTCGGAGGCATAAGCGGACTCAACTCCTTCTTTCCGGATGCAATCGAAGACAAGACCGATTGTCCGCTTACCTACATAACGGGCTTACGAATCTTTAATCAGTCGGTCGCCATCAACCAGGAGGTGAACGGACGGGTGGTGCTTCCTCAGAATGTCTCGCAGATTGAAAAGATACGGCTTTTGTACAGCGACAAGAGTTTCACGCTGGAGTTTACCACTCCGGATGCAGCGGTTCCGGCCAATATCATCTACGCCTGTAAGTTGGAGGGATTCGACAACGAGTGGATCTATTACAACTCGTCTCAGCGTTTTGCCACCTACACCAACCTGAATCCGGGCACCTACACATTCAAAGTGAAGGCCAGCAACGATCCGGAGGTGTGGGGCGACAATGTTACTTCGCTTACCATCGTGGTGGAGCCGCCTTTGTGGGCTACGTGGTGGGCCCGCACCCTCTATTTTCTGCTTGCCTGCGGTGCCGTATGGCTGCTATTGCGGCTCTTCACCCTGCGTATGAAGGAGAAAAACGAACTCCGCATCGAACGGTTCAAAATGCGCCAACAGGAGGAGCTTACTCAAGCCAAGATGGGCTTTTTTACGAATATCAGTCACGAGTTCCGCACTCCTCTCACCCTGATTATCGGTCCGCTTGAGCAGATGATGGAAACGGAGACCGATCCGGAAAAGCAGCAGCTGCACTCCATGATGCACCGTAATGCCGAAAGGTTGTTGCGCCTGATCAATCAGATTCTGGAACTCCGCAAACTGGAGCAGGGCAAGATGAAGTTACAGGTACAGCAATTGGAACTGGTATCCTTTGTGTCTGATCTGCTGGGCTCGTTTACCGACCTGGCCAACCGGAAACATATATCACTTACCTACAGTTACAACTCTTCACAGGTGCGGGTTTGGTACGATCCGGATTTGCTGGACAAGTGTCTGTTTAATATTTTATCCAACGCCTTTAAGTTCACCCCAGATGGTGGCAAGGTTTCACTGGATATTCGCGAAGACGAAGGGGGACGGGTGTATATCACCGTGTCCGATACCGGTGTGGGAATGGATAAGGATACCCTCCAACGGGTGTTCGAACGTTTTTATCAGGGCAACAGCAAGCAGCTTACCGCGGGTTCGGGTATCGGGATGCACCTGGCGAAAAGTATTGCAGAGCTTCACGGGGGTAACATAACCGCCTCTTCCGAAATGGATAAGGGTTCCTCTTTCTGCCTGCTCATTCTTCCGGGCAACAGCCACTTTGCCGTAGAGCAGATGGCACTGGAAGATGGCTTCCATAGGGTGGAAAAAAAGGAGACTAAAGGCACCGGAGCAGAAATGCAGGAGGTTACTACCGGTGCACAGGGAGTATCTGATGCACAGACAGCTTCAAAGATACTGGATGGATCGGTAACAGCGAAAGAGCAGAACGTTCAGGGAGCTACTAAGGTTCGACAGGTAACGGAATTGCAAGGTCTAAGAGAGATGCCGGAGGATATGAAAGCTAGTAAGGCGATGGAATCCCCGGAGGCATCTGATGTTCATGAGGTACAGGAGGATGCAGTTGGAAAGAAGCTGACTATCCTGGTGGTGGAAGACGACGAGGATATTCGCAAATACATACGTAAGGAGCTGGAAAGCCGCTATCAGGTGGAAGAGGCTGTAAACGGAGCGCTGGGACTGAGCAAAGCAAAGAAGATACTGCCCGATCTGGTAATTACGGATGTGATGATGCCGGAGATGACGGGTACCGAGCTGTGCAAACGACTGAAGACGGATGCGGAGACGTGCCACATCCCGGTAATCATACTTACGGCGCAGTCGGATTTGGAACACCGCATCGAGGGACTGGAAACAGGTGCCGATTCGTATATCCCCAAGCCTTTCAACGTGAAGCATCTCAATGTACGAATTGAGAAGCTGATTGCCTTACGGCAGACCCTGAAAGAGCGTTTCAGCAAGTCGTTGAATATGGAGGCGCAGGAGGTTACGCTTACGTCGACCGACGAGCGGTTGCTGCAGCATGCCATCGATTACATCCGGGAGAATATGGAAGATCCGGAGCTGAGTGTGGAGAACATGAGCAAGGCGCTGGGTATGAGCCGTACGCACCTGCATCGTAAACTGAAAGCTCTAACCAACCAAAGTCCCATCGAATTCATCAAGGTGATCCGCATGAAGCAGGCCGCTTACCTCTTGAGCACGGGCAAACTGTCAGTCTCGGAAGTGGGTTACAAAGTGGGCTACAACACCCCCTCCTACTTCTCCAGCAGCTTCAACGCTCATTTCGGCATGAGTCCTACTGCCTATATGGAGCAGAGAGGCAACAGCAACGGCAACGACGAGAAAGAGGTTAAACGGTAAAGTTCGGCATCATAGAATAGAACCTCCTCATAAATAAAAAAGAGTGCCCCCCTGCAAGAGGCACTCTTTTTTATTTATGAGGGGATTACACAATCTCTAATCATCAGAAAGTAACATCAAACCCTCCCATTACGATGGCTTTCGGCATGGGGAAGCCTTCGTTGATGGTGTAGCGTGTTGCTGTAAGGTTTTCTCCCTTTACAAACAGATTGAGTCCTTTCGACTGCGAACCGAAGCGGTAAGATACCTTGGCATTGAGCAGGGCATAATCTTCCTTAACCGGTGTTACGGTGTTTACATATAGGTCGTGGATGGATTGTACATTCACATTGAAGGTGAAGCGGCCGGGTTTGTAGGTTGCGTTTGCCGACAGCTTATGGGTGGGTGCAGCCAACAAGGGTTTGCTTGTATGCAGGTAACTGTAATTAAGATCGAAATGCAGCTTGTTGGAAGCCATCCAGATGGTTTCGAATTCGATTCCCTTGTTGGTGAACGAACCTGTGTTCACGTTACGTGGGCGACCGTCGATACGGGTAACCTCAATCATGTTACTGCCGTCGATAAAGAAGGCGGTCAGCTCCGTAAACAACCGTCCACCCAGGAATTGCTGTCCTACAGAAAGCTCGTAGTTGGTCATCCGTTCCGGTTCCAGATCCGGGTTCTGAGGCGGGAACATATACATTTCGCGGATATTGGGACTCCGGAAGCCTTTGGATACAGACGCTTTCAATGTATTTCCATCCACCCGACGGTAGGTTACGCCGGCCTGGGGAACCCATTCGCCGCCGAAGGTGCTGTTGTGTTCGTACCGTACACCGGCATTCAGACTCACCTTATCGAACAGCTCCTGCTGCATGATGATGTATCCGGCAGTCTCGCTTACGGATTTGTCCACCAACTCCTGATCCGGACCAACAATGCTGTCGTTCCAGGCATGTCCGCCCCAGTTCTTATAGTCTACACCCACTGTGAAGAGATTGCCCGGAAGCAGGCGGAAAGATTGGTACAGAAGCACCCCGTAGTTATGGTCGTCCGAACGGAAAAGATATCCCCTGTTCATGGCACTGGATGTCATAGGCAGTCCGTCGTTTATCTCGTGGTCGCCCCAGTTGTAGAATGCACGGATGGCACCGCTGGAATTACCGAAAGTGTTTTCCAGCGCAAAGGAGGTGGTTCCACGCAGAATATCCATCGTATTGTCGCGGATAGGTGCGGTAACCTTACCGGGGTTCTGGTTTTTGTATTTAGCCAGACTCACATCGCCGGTCGCTTTGAAGCGGTCGTTTATGGTATAGCCCAGTTTGGCGAAGCCGTTGGTGATTTGGAATTCCGAATTGGGACGGTGACCATCGGTACGGTCGTGGTTAAGGGATACAAAGCTGCTGAACCTGCCCACGTTGTAACCGTTGTTTATCATGTACTTCTGGGTATTGTAAGAGCCATACATCACCCGGGCCTGTGTAGAACGTCCCTCCTCATGCTGCCTGCGGGTGATGATGTTTATCACTCCTCCCATGGCATTGGATCCGTATAACAGAGAACCCGGTCCGCGTATCACCTCCACACGCTCCACATCCGATGCCACATAGGTATCCGGAAGCGCATGACCGAACACGCCGGCCCATTGCGGCTGTCCGTCAAACATCACCAACACTTTGTTACTCTGCCCCACTCCACGGATGTTTACGGTTCCGGCAGCACCTTCGGATATACCGAAGCCGGTAATCCCTTTTTGGGTTACAAAGAGTCCCGGTACACGCTGCGACAGTACAGGCAACAAGACCGATTCGCTACTGGCTTCTATCTGTTCTCTCTCAATTACAGACACCGACATGGGTACGCTGTTCTTGTTCACCTGAATTTTGGTGGCAGACACCACCACCCCGTTCAGATTGATCAGGCTGTCTATCTTCCCTCCGTCTCCGGCATACGAAGCCGTACTTAACAAAAGGCCTAAAAGCATCATTGCTTCTTTTTTCATTCTCTTCCCTTATTTTAATGTTTACACAACTTTCCATAGAATAGTAACACGCTAAACAAAAAAGGTGTTACCGCAGGGCTAAAAAAAAGGACGTCAGTCCGCCCGGCTCATCACCAGTTTACCATGTTTGATGCCCTTAATCGTAATCAACCCGTCCGACAACTCGGTGAGTCGCTGGGCAGTTCCGGTCACGGTTACGATATGGAGACAAAAATTCTGATTGAGGTAATACTGTGAAGACGACAAAATAACATCTTTATATTGCTGCTGAACACGCTCTATCTTCAGGGCGATGTCCTTTTTAAGCTGGTCGTACATAATGATGATGGTTCCTGCCACAACATGGTTGCACTGCCATTTGGTTTCCGCCACATTCTTCTCCACAAGGAAACGAATGGCTTGCGAACGGTTTGCAAACCCATTGTCTGTTACGAATTTATCAAGCGATTCGAGCAGGTTGTCTTCCAGTGATACGCCAAAACGTTTTAATGACATGATCCTTTCAATTTTATCTTTAACGCCGAAGCTATTTTATCGGCGTTAAAGATAGAAAAATTATTTTGAAAACGTTACGTCTGTTCCCTTATCGTTTTTAGCATGCAGGGCGATTTCCCGACTTTGCTGTTTTACCTTACCGGTAACGAACTCGGGGATATTGTACGATTTCATGAAATCCAGATAGAAGTCGGCCGACTTCTGCGGAAGCACAAAAGGCTTGGAGGCTTTTCCCTGTGCATCTATATAGGCAATAAAGGGACGGGTATAGAGACCGTCCATCCGTCTGCTGCTGAACACAATCCATTTGCTGTTGGACGACCACGAGTGATAGCTTTCCACATCCGGACTGTTGGCTTCGGTAAGAGGCTCGTGAGTGTCTGTCTGCAGATTCACCATGTATAAATCGGCATCGGCATGCCAGATGGAGAAGTTACCGAAGGAGGCCAGGGTGTATAGCAGGTATTTGCCATCGGGCGATACGCGGGGGAAGGATACGCTTTTCCCGTTCACGGCTGCGTTGTACAGCGTGTCGGTCTGCCCACCGAACGAACGGCTCTCCGGATCAAAGTCCACGCGGCACAGACTATACTTCACCTCTTCGAAAGAGGCGGGCATCTCTTTGGCTTCTGCCGAACAATAGTAAAGCGATTTCCCATCGGGCGAAAAGGTGGGGAAGGTCTCGAAGGCATCCCTGCCGCTCAACCGCGAGGAGGTTACAATCTCGTGCTTCTCCACATCGTACACCACCACATCCGACTCCAGGTCGTACACCTCGATGCGGTTCCGGCTATTGGAATGAAACGACTGCTGGGTTTTGTTGACCGAAAAAGCGACGTATTTGCCCGACGGATGCCACGAAGGATACACCAGCGGCGAGATGGTTTCGGGCGTCTTGGTATTCAGTTTTTCTATCTTCCCGCCATCCACTATCATCGTTCCCGGATAGGTGGCACGCATGTGGAACAGCATCTTTTCGGGATTCTGCATACAGAAAGAGTGGCAGTTCACACAGTTATTGTCGGTCATCTTATTCTCGTAGATAGCGGACTCGCTGTAGGTTGCCAGTTCGCGCTGGTAGATGCCCATCTTGTTCCATAACTCATACCCCGGTTCGATCAGACGATACACAATATAGGGATCGATAGGCTCGGGAGCCACCTGCATGGTGTACGGAGCGTACCCCACCCACCCTTCGGACTGCTTTTCGAATATGCGCACCGTGATGCTTTTACCCGTGGCCGAAGCTAGCAATGCCTCCCACTTTCCGGAGGGAATCTCAATCCGGCCCTTGTTGGCAGCCACCTCGAAGGAGTCGGTTGTCGAGGCAAACCGTACCTGCACATCCCCCTTAGCCTCCTTTACCTCAAAGTTCAGAGGGGCAATGGCAGCGGGGATGGTCACCTCCTTATAATCGGGCACAATAATAGGCAATTCGGCCAGCTGTTTACTTACGGTGACTGTTTCCGTACAGCCTACCAATAGCGAACTTAATACGATACAAAGTGATTTATACATAATTAAACAGGTTATTTGAACATATAAAAATACCAGTAGGTCTTTCCGTACGATCCCGCCAGCAGGTCGGCTGCATTGGGATAATTACGGTTGGCCACCACCTGGCGTTTGTAATCGGAAAAACGTCTCACCACCTCCTGGGTAACACCCCGGGTGCGCCAATAGGCGGTATCCTTTTCGGCAAAAGCAATCACCGCCTCCTGGTAAGGAACGGGCAGCGACGGCAACACCGGCGTACCATGATACTTATCTATCAACTCTTTAAACTTGGCAAGATCTTTGGAAAGCAGGCATACTCCGGCCAGATACTGAAAGGCAGCCTTGTGCTGCGGATTAGCCACAGCCACAGTCTCCAAATCGGCCAAGGCACCGTTTAAGGCAACCAACCGGCTTGTATCCGGCAGGCAGCGACGCATGTTCCCAAGCAGCGGATCCTGCTCGATCAATGCATCATTCCCCAGGAACTTACGATGCGAACCGGCCCATTTATCGTAGAAGAAGGTATGTTCCAACAGCGAAATATATTTTTCGGCCACCGGATAAGCACCGTATATCAGGTTGGTCTGCACCAGACGCATTAACATACGGGGACTCCCATATCCATGTACCGCCACATTTCCTTCAAAGGCCATCTCCTGAGCAGAGGCAATATCCCCTATGGCAAAGTACACATCGCTGAGCAATGCCGACACCTCCGCAGTCTTGTTCCAGTTCACCATCAAGCTTCTGGGTTCACGCTGGTCGAAAGCAAACATCTGGTCGCCCAACATTCCCTGATGAGCCAAAGCCATGTTCAGGTAGTTCATGTAAAGCAGGTTGGTCACTTTCCCCTCACATGCCTCTATAATTTTAGGCCATTGCTGCGTACGGGCATAGAAGTCGAGCTCTTTCAGTTTGGCCGATTTAAAATCGCCGTAGCTTTGGATGCCCCAATAGGTGAAGCCCACAAGAACAGCCGCTAACACCCCTTGCTTGAGCCACATGGTTCTCCCCTGCTGCTTACTGCTCAACAGCTTTACCGCAAGCAAAAGGAAAGGCAGGATCCACCAGGATATATAGATTGACGCCACCGGAAGAGATTGCGGATGGTAATAGGCATCGGGCAGCAAGGCAAAACGGTAGTGACCAAAGCAGGCGAAGCGTACCGAAACAAGGGCCAGCACAAAAGTGACAGTCACCGGCAATGCAAACAGATACCAACGCTTTGTACGGTTCAGAATCGTTATCATAAACAGACACAGGGCGTACAGGATGGCAACGGAACCCGACAAAAGGAACAGGCCCACCGCAACCAGCGTAGCCGCAATAAGCCGTTTGGTGGCATCGGCAATACGTAACGTAAGATACAAGGCTCCCAGCATAAAGAGATAAGCCATCGTACCCTGGGTATAATAATTGAAGTTAAAGTGAGCCAACAGCAACGAAACCAGGGGGAAAAGACTGCATACAAATCCGTATTTACCCGCATTCAGGCGTTTGAACAACGCTTCGCACAACATACCGGTACATGTAAGTAGTATCGACACCACCAGCGGACCTGCATAGGGAAGCATAAAGAACTGCGTGATCCACTCGGCCATATATACAGTAAGTCCGCCCGGAACCTTCAACGCAGAAAGAAAGTAATCCGTCGTAAACAGAAACAATTGATTCTGTTCAATATAATAAAAGTGATACGAGCAACAAAGCTGTAAAAAAACAAACAAGCATACCGCCACCAGAGGCCAGCGGAAAGAGATTAGGTGCTTCATGGTATTATCATCTATGTTGCAAATGTACTGGTTTTTAATAAGCCTTAAAAACTTACAGGCAGATTATTTAATCTATTTTCAATATGTTGTAAAAATCAAATAAGATACTTACCTTCGTATTCAAATTACATGATTTATGAAACCATTCATCCTCCTTCTTTTTTGTACAATTTGTTTGCTGCCGCTGCAGGCTCAATACAATCAGCAGCTCAAGCTGGCATGGTCTGAAGAGTTTAATTACGAAGGATTGCCCGACCCGGCAGTCTGGGACTACGAGACGGGGTATATCCGGAATCACGAAGCTCAGTACTACACCCGGAATAAGAAGAATGCGTATGTATCCAACGGATGTCTGGTAATTACGGCCCACAAGGAAAAGGTAGACACCTTTTCATACACTTCGGCCAGTATCAACACCCTGGGCAAAATGGAATTTTTCCGCGGCCGCATCGAGGTTTGCGCCAAGATACCCACCGGAAAAGGATCCTGGCCTGCCATTTGGATGATGGGAACCGACAGATCCACCGTGGGCTGGCCCGAATGCGGCGAGATCGACATCATGGAAAATGTGGGTTACGATCCGCTGCGCATCCATGCCACCGTACATACCCCCGGATCCAAACGCGATCCCGAAGCAGTGATACGCAGCAATTCTGTAAAGCTGAATGATGCCTTCAGTGCATTTCATGTATTTGCCGTGGAATGGTATGCCGACCGGCTGGACTTTTTCGTGGACGAAAAACTGATTTTAAGTTACCGCAAAGACGATCAGCTGCCCGAGTACTGGCGGTTCGACAAGCCCCACTATCTCCTGCTCAACCTGGCAGTGGGAGGAGCCTGGGGAGGATCTCAGGGAATCGACAACAGTATATTCCCGCTTAAATATTATGTAGACTGGGTACGTTATTACAACTAAACATAAATCCTACTAAAACAAACTCGTTATGAAAAAAGGAAATTTACTTTTCCTGTTGATTACTAATCTTATTACAGGTTCAATTATGGCGCAGGATAAACCCATCCAGTTGTTTCCCAAGGGCGCTCCCGGCGAGCAGACCAAGTTGATTGAAAAGGCACTGCCCGAAGGCGGGAAAGTGGGAGGCGCTTCCGTACTTCGCCTTTCGGGAGTAAGCGATCCCACCATCACCATATACCCAGCCTCCGACGAAGTGGCCACAGGCGCGGCCATGGTTGTTTGTCCGGGTGGCGGATACGAGATTCTGGCGTACGACCTCGAAGGAGACGAAATCTGCCAATGGCTGAATGAGATCGGTGTTACCGCCGTATTACTTAAATACCGGGTACCCCGCCGTACAGGGCTCGAAAAACACACGGCACCTTTGCAGGATGTACAACGTGCCATCAGCCTGGTAAGAAGCAAAGCCGAAGAGCTGAACCTGGACCCGCAGCGTATCGGAGTGATGGGCTTCTCTGCCGGAGCTCACCTGGCGGCGATGGCCAGCACGAGTTATGATAAACGTACCTATCCGGAGGTGGATGCCGCCGATAAGGTGAGCTGCAAACCCGACTTCTGTCTGCTTGTTTATCCGGCCTACCTGGACGGACCAAACTTCAGCATCGCTCCGGAGCTGAAGATAACAGCCCAAACCCCTCCTACCATGCTGGTGCAGACCGAAGACGATAAATCATACATCAACAGCAGCCTTTTCTATTACTACGCACTGAAAGAGGCCGGAGTACCTGCCACGATGCACCTGTACAGCAAAGGCGGACATGGTTACGGTTTGCGCGACACGGGAAATGCCGTAAACGAGTGGCCATACCGTGCCGAAGAGTGGTTTATGGAACTGGGGGTTATCGAACCTGCAGAGGCCGAAGGCGATCTTAGCGAATAAATTAGGATAAAATATACCGCGGTACAAAGATTATTCGTATCTTTGTACCGCAAATCAAGGGGCTGACCGGTTTTGACAGCGGGCAGAAGTGGTTTGTAAGCATGTAGTGCGTGGTTGGCTTGCACTGTAATCTCAGACAACAAAATTTTAACTGGCGAAAATAATTACGCTCTCGCTGCTTAATCGAAGTATAGTAGATTAAAGCTTAATCCCCGCAACAGTTGTGGGGACGTTACATCACCCGGATGCTGTTGTTCCGAAGCGGTCCGACCCGGTGGTGCAGAAATATCGGAGATAGTTTGCGGGATGCCTCGGATCGCAAGCGAAACATAGAGGATAAGGGTTGAGTTGGTGGCTTCGGTCTTGCTCCTCCCCGACAATTTAAGCGAAGATAAACATGTAGAAAGCAAATTAGTTCCTCGTTTGGACGAGAGTTCGAATCTCTCCAGCTCCACCCAAGAGAGCCAGCAGGCAATCGAGTAGGAGGAAAACAAAAGTAGTTTTCTTCCTACTTTTGTTTTCCGACCTCTCCCACCACCGTACATGCCGTTCGGCATACGGCGGTTCTTTAATTACGATGCAGACGGCGATATAATCTCATTATTTGTGGATAACCTGCTCGGTCTAGACTCTCATCTGTAATTGCCCGATGCAGCACCCAGCTGTTGGCTATGTGCCAGTATCCTTTACGGGTATTAGCCCATTGCCAAGCCTGATGTTTGTTTATACCACATTTCTGGAGATTATGTGATTTGGTGCTGATTTTCTTCCAACTCTTCCATATATACGTCCTTAGCCTGCGACGATACCAACCATCCGTCTTTTGGATAAATTGGTTCATGTCTGCTAAACTGTAGTAAGTTAGCCAGCCTCGTACGTATTGTGACAATCGTTGCTTTAGCCATGCATAACCTTTTCCATTGTTTCGTTTGGTTATTTGTTTGAGCGTGCGTTTGAACTTTTCTTGACTTGTACGGTGGGTGCGTAGACCGCACTTGCCTTTGGACCTTCAGTAGAATGAGTAGCCAAGGTATTTCATGCCTCGAACATCTCCAATGATGGTCTTTTCCATATTCACTTTAAGGAAGAGTTTCTTCTCTAAATAGGTGGATATACTGTCTCGTACTCGTTCTGTGGCTCGCTTGCTTTTAACCAAAATCAGACAGTCGTCTGCGTAGCGGACAAATGGATGACCTCGGCGAGATAACTCTTTATCAAGCTCATTCAGCAAGATATTGCTTAGAATCGGGCTTAACGGACCCCCTTGAGGAACTCCCTCCTCGGTTGATTCATACTTATGAGCAACCATTACGCCGGCTTTGAGATAGTGATGGATAAGTGAAATTACCCGTCCATCTTTGATTGTCCGTGACAACACCTCTATCAGCTTGCTATGGTTTACTGTATCGAAGAATCGTTCCAAGTCAAGGTTTATGCAGTAATGATACCCATTGTCTGCATATTCCTGCACCCGCTTCAGCGCATCGTGGGCGCTGCGGTTTGGGCGGAAGCCAAAACTGTTGTCATTGAACTCTCGTTCGTATATCGGTATCAACACTTGGCTTATAGCCTGTTGGATGAACCGGTCAACAACCGTAGGGATACCGAGTTGACGTGCCTTGCCGTTGTCCTTGGGGATATCGACACGACGGACCGGATTGGGCCGGTACTTACCCTTTAGTAGCTGCTCTATCAATTCGTCTTTGTGGAGGTTTAGGTATGGCAACAGTTCGCTCGTTCCCATCTTATCGACACCTCCGGATCCGTCATTCCCTATTACTTGCCGATAAGATCGATTTAAGTTTTCGGGACTCAGGATAAGTTCCAACAAATTGGTTGTGCCTATCTGCACTTCCACTAGGTTTTCACCTATTATCCTCATAAAAGTCTGCGCTCCATCATACCCTTCGGATTCCGTCCTATTCATCTGATGGCAGCCAACAGATTCTGTTGTTTGCTGCATTGTTTCTTCCATTTGGTAATAATGTAATAATTCCAGTTTAATTAAAGTTCAGTCCTTCACCAGGTTGTCGATGTTTTTTTTCCTTGCCCGGCTACTATGACCTCTGCTGACTTCTCACGGTTCGTTGTTACTGCTCGGATGACCTCGCCCGTGAGATCTCCCCAGTTATGGACGTATTCTTTCAATCTTATACCTGCTTGATTTACTCCAAGTGTTCCGAACAGCTATCGGACTTTGTTTTGTATTGCAAACTAATCCACACTCGTGAGCCTTGGTATCAAGTTTCTGTTCGTCAGGCCAGATCTTTGCCGAAGACTTCCTTCAGATTACACCTCGCGATGAACACCCTTGTCGTTGGCTGGACGCTTCCCGCTGTTAGGGCGCGTTGGGGACTTACACCCGTTAGAATACGTTCGTGCTGGGCGAACAACAAAAGAGTGTAATCAGCAACCGCAGATTACACTCTTTTTTATGTCCATTCGCAACTAAAGACTCCAACGTTACAGTATCATATCCGCCAATTACACTAATTCCATTGTAAATCATTGCATGAATAACGCAGTTTTCTTGTACTTTTGATTGCACTTTAGAAAATAATCAGTATATTTCCAGTCGTAAAAAACATATTATTTCGCGACAAGAAACCGTTTATTTTATGGTTGAAACTATTGAAAACATGATACTTATCAAAGCAAAGAAGTGCGGGCGTGGTTCAATATTCTTTGTAAGTGACTTCGTTTCTTATGGAAATCGGAATGCAGTCAATAAAGCACTAGAACGATTAACCGAAAAAGGTCTGATGCTTCGTGCTGCACGCGGTATCTATTGCTACCCTAAGATTGAGAAGGTGTATGGACTTGGTCCTGTGCCTCCGTCGCTTGAAGATATTGCAGGGGCTATGGCTAAACGAGATGGCGCCAAGATTGCACCAACAGGCCTCTATGCGCAATATCAACTTGGACTTACTCAGCAGATACCGATGAATGTTGTCTACCTTACCAATGGAGTATCACGCACCATAAATATTGGTGAGGGCAAAAGCATTAAGTTCAAGCATTCTTCTCCCAGGTATTTTGCCATTCGTAGTCAGCTGGCACTCCTCCTGACAACAGCCTTAAAAGACTGGAAAGTGGAAAACCTGACGGAAGAACAAATATCGATTATCAAGACAAAACTAAATGAAAACCCTCGTCTTCAGGTGGCAGACCTCAAACTAATGACATCGAAGGTAAGGGAACTAATAATTAGTCTATATGAATAAGTTTCTCGTGTTATCAGACTCACAGCGCAAAAGTGTCTTTGAATCAATTGCACATAAAGTTGGATTACCTTCTCAGGTTATAGAGAAGGACTTCTGGGTAACAGCCATTTTACAGTCCTTATTCTCATTGCCGATTGCCAGACACCTGGTTTTCAAAGGCGGCACAAGCCTAAGCAAAGGATGGAAACTCATCGAACGATTCTCTGAGGATATTGACCTTGCGGTTGATCCAGTATTTCTTGGTGCTCAAGAGGGCGATCTTACGAAAAAACAAATCAAGAAATTACGCAAGACATCGTCGCTCTTCGTTCTCGATCAGCTAACCCCGATGATTTGTGAAAAACTGGAGCAACTGGGACTACATTCGTTTATTACCGTCGAGGCTCAACCTAACGGAGAAGGCGACAACACCTATCCTGAGCCACGACAAGTTTATCTTCGTTATAAGTCTGTCTTTGAAGAGGGGCTTGGATATCTTCGTCCTGATATTGTATTGGAAGTGAGTGCGCGTTCGTTAATTGAACCAACTGAGGCAATACATATCAAGAGCATCATCGCAGAAAGCCTCCCTATTGCCCCATTAGAAGATAGCGCCATTTACACAGCTATTCTCGCAAAGACATTCCTTGAGAAGGCTTTCTTGCTTCATGAGCTATTTTCTATTCCTGGCCATGGCATGAAGGCTGAACGTAAAAGTCGCCATCTGTATGATCTGTACGTGATGATGAATAAAGACTTTGCCAAGGATGCTGTTAAAGATGACGTATTGTGGGAATCCATTCGCCATCACCGAGAGATTTACACTTCTGTTATGGAAATGGACTATACGCCAGATGTACGCAGGAGATTGCAACTTGTTCCAAGAGAAGATATACTTGACGTATGGAAGGTTGATTATGAAGCAATGAAGGAATCTATGATTTACGGAAAGAAACCTTCGTTTGAAAAACTATTGATAGCTATATCTGAACTTCAAGATAGGTTCAGATCTGCTAAACGATAGAAGCTATCCGCTCCCTTTCTTTAGTATTCATAATTAAATATGTCGATGTCTATAAAATTAGTAATTAATATCCACATCTTTTTACGTTAATCACACAATGCTATGAATAATTATGCAAAAAGTCCGACTCTCACGAGCCGGACTTTCTCTCTATAAAACAACCGGCATCTCCAAAAACCGGTGAACACTTTAAATTTCCGTTACAAAGATAATGATTAGCCGTCCATTTCGCAACTAATTATACAATGTTGCGAAACAGACCGGTTAATTTGGATAATTCATTTATTAAACTATTTGCGCGTTGCGCGAACCTTATTATATTACATATCCCGGCCATTTTTTATCCTTAACCAGCAACTTATACAGGTAACTGGTTCCGGCTACCGCTATCAAACACCAGCCAAGCAGGTTGGCGGCTCCATATTGCTCGGAGGCACCGGGGTATCCGGTGGCGGGCGCTGACTGAGGGTCACAATTACACCCAGTGCAGCCAGGGCAATCTCCTTTTCTTCCATTACAAGAGCCAGGAGGGTAAGGATCTTCAGGAACGTGAGGGTGGACTTTCGGCTGTTTCCTTTTCCGAAAAAAGCAGCTTGCCACTACCAAAATAAATTCAATGATCTGTTTTACTTGTTTCATTTTTCTGTTTGTTTTAAGGGGTTAGTATTGAGAATCGTTTGTTTAATGCTTAGGGAAGCACCATCCTGGAGACGGATCTATTCCCAAAACAGAACTTCTATTGATATTTGTATGCTACCAAAGTAGTAATGTATGCCATCCGGGTACTTCTTCAATAAGGTGTACCAATAATAAATAAAGGCTCTTGTATTTACTCCGGAAACTGCAGCGCTATCAGCTTACTGATGGTTACCGAGAGCTTTACCAAAAGCTGCTTGTAATTATCGCGGTTGTCGCCGTTTACCTCGCTGATGTAGCGGCTGTAGGCTATTTCCTGGGCATAGGCGGCCGGAACGTTGCTTACGTTGCAGGCAGAGGCATAGGATGAGCGCAGCAGGCGGGCCATATCCAGGATGCCGTTGCGGGCATCGGGGTAGCTCCGGTAGGTAAGGCCCTTTTCACAAAGCTGCACCTTGGTACCCGGCCAGAACTCAGACGGTTTACCGAAGCCTGTCAACCCTCCGAAGTTAAAGTGCTCCTTACACAGCACCGATTCGCCCCACCCTGTTTCGATGGCGATCTGGGCCAGCAGCACCACCGGGTTAATGCCATATTTTATTCCCGCCTCTTTTACCTGGGGGTAATAACTCTGTACAAATATTTCTTTCAGCATATTGATATCTTGTTTGTTTCTAAATCTTGTAATTCAAAATTGAGATTTGTGCATACAAAATTGCACCCCCGGCACCGGTATCCGGGGGTACAATGAGGGATTAATAAACGTGCTCTTTATCGCACTTTTCTTCCACAGTTACCACCTGCATCTTCTCATACTTCAGGTCTTTCAGCGCACCGCGAAGCATCGTTCCGGCACTGAAGGTGATGCGTCCTTTGTTGAACATGCTGGCGTTGAACTCTTCCGGAGTGGCAACTCCTTTCGAACCGTTGGTGATGCGGAAGGTACCAAAGGTGCCGAGGGAAATAGAGTACCCTTCAGTTAGCTTGCTACACATCTCATAGATCAGACCTTCAAGCACCAACTTGATGTCGCCACGGCTGGCAGTGCTTCGCGAGGCGATGGCATCGCACAACTTCTCCAGGTCCAATCGGATGGAAACACGGGTTAAACCATAATACAATTTGCGATCGGCAGGAGCACCTTTGGTCATATCCTTACGGTGCACAAGTGAAAATTTTAGTGACATACGCTTTTAATTTTTAAGGGTTAATGAAATCTTTTCGTTACGTAACAATGCAAAGATACATCCACCCTCCTGCCTGTTTGCGCAAAACAGACACCTATGTGCAGTTAGTGCAGTTTATGGGAGAATATGTCCGAAATCAGCAAAAAAGATACTTTTATTTCCGAAATATCTCCTCAATAATTTGCCAATATAAATAATTATACGTATATTTGATTATGATAATCGCAATCAAAATACGGATGAAAAACACAGAAGAAATTCCTGTCAAGAGCTACTCATTGTCTGAACTCAGCCAATTGTACTCACCCACTCTTTCTCTTTCGGCTGCCACCAAACAGCTGCTTCGCTGGATGCTAAGGCATCCTAACCTTATTCCCCGTCTGCATGAGACTGGATGGCAAAAAGGGCAACGACGGTTCAGTCCCAAACAAATCTCCCTGCTGTTCGATTGCATCGGGCCACCTTAAGCACCCCTAAAAGAGCATACTGAAATACAGGTATCCATCCGTTTTCAATCCTATATCTTTGGCTTTCCAATCATATATCTTTGAAGTTTCATTCATATATCTTTGAAAGTTCATTCCTATATCTTTGATTTGTCAAACATATATCTTTGAAAACAGGATCAGGTATCATTCAAAAACGCTCTTTTATCTCTATGGAACACCTCTCTTATCACCGGGAAACCTTCCTTTTATCTCTGGTTTTAGTCCTTTTTAGGTAGAAAATCACTCCATACTGCTTTGGGAAACAAAAGAAAATGGAGTAAAAAGTCTCTCCTATGTCCTTTTGAAAGCTGAAAAGCTTCACGGAACAAGAAGCGGAATTGCCCGATCGGTCGTAAACAGTCCCTATTTAATGCTGAAAAGTGGACTAAAAATGAGAAAATTACAAAACTAAAACACAGGCATGTGCTAATGCAGAATAAATTTCAATATGACAATAATACTTAAAATACACCTTTAATCTCCGGCCATGTGTGAAATTATATTAAATAAAGACGATTACGGCTTCGTTTTGATCAACAAAATATGTAATCAGAATCAGCCTACTTTGAAGCACCTCAAAGAGCGTATAAGTAACTTTACGGACATCCGCTTGAAAAAGAGAATCATCCTGCGGCTTATCTCCTGGGCATTCGAAAACACTGAGCACACCTCCAGGCACTGGAAGCAGCTTTCTACCGGCTTTTTGGCTGAGTTCGGTAAAGAGATAAGCAGCTATGTTTGCACGGAAGCAGACAATAAGCCGATCCATATTCCACGTAATAAGAGGATGTTACTCTACTATTGCGTATCTCAGCTGCTGGGCGACGGAGTGTTTGGAGACTGCTCCATAAACAGAATGGTAAGCTTCTTGCAAACCAATTTTGTTCTCAACGCAAAAGATGCACACATCTACAACTGCCTACATAAATTCAAGAAAAACAAAGAGATAAACCTGATTCGAAATATCGAAAATATGATTAGTATAACATACAAAGAAACCGGATGAAAATGGCTGAAAAAGGAAAAAGCAATCTCATATCGTTTTTCTCCAAAAGCCGCATCAGTAAAGGGATTTAACTTTTAAAAATATGAGAATCTTCCATTTTTTATTATCCAATCTTTTAACTGTTCTTTGTCGGTGGTTCCTGAGTTGCAGCGGCAACGGATTTACGGTTTTAAAGCGTAGCCTTATACAGAAATATTCTTTATATATTAATATAGGGCCTGCGGTTTGACCTGCGGTGGACACCCTCCAAACCCGCATCAATGCAGGGAAAAGACCTGCGGTTTGGCCTGCGGTTTTTGGGGAACCAGAAGATCCTTATTTGTTAAACACTTAAATATCAACGTTATGAGCAATTTTAAACTAAAATATTTGGACAGTCTGCTGGAGTCGGGCTACATCAGAGTACCACGAAAAGTGCTGAACGACCTTTACGGGTCCAATGCCCTAGAACAGCTATTGGCCAATGTTTATCTTTTCCTGTTTTCCAGAAGCTACTTTGCCACCGGCACGGTAATCCGGGACAACAAGCAGTTTACATGCCACAGAGGGGAAGTAATCTGCTCTCAAGAGGAAATAGCTGCAATCTTCGGCCTTTCGGTATGGAAAGTCCGCGACGTGTTAAACCGACTCAAAGAACGCTACCTCATTGAGGTGGAGAACAAGATGGGCATATCGCACATCGGGATACTGTACTACGATTCCATCGCCGGCAAACCCAGACAGAAGGATGCGATGGAAGGGAAATCCGACAAAAAGAGACAGAAAGAGAGAGAAACGGAAGCGTCAGACACCACGTTTTCATTGAAAGGACACATTTTAGATTTTATGAGTAATGACTGAAAGTAACACGGGGATCACCCACGAAAATGCATAAATTAAAAAGTATCGGTCTGGTAAACATAACAAAACCTTAATTCATAATACCCCGACCGGTTGCTTTTAATTTTGCATGAATAATAAATATACCCGTTGGCGGAATTAATTCACTAAAAAATGTCAGGAAATAAGTTGTGCATATCATTGATTATTAGCATTTTAATGGTGATCAAACTATTAATATACAGCTCAATTATGCACAACTTATATGCAATATTCGCTAAATTTCTTGATATATGCAAGATGTTTTCTGCTGATTTAGTAAACGAAAAAGGGAATATACCTCGCAGAGGAGTCGTCCCGAAGTTCTCTGACTTAGAAGTGATCAGTTTAAGCCTTGCTGCCGAATCAATAGGTATAGATAGTGAAAGCTTTTTGTTTTCTAAATTAAATGAATACAAAGATAATTTTTCTTCTCTCATATCCCGTCGTCAATATAATGATCGCAGGAAGCTCACTATCGGCTTATGTAATCAGGTGCGTGAAAGAATTGCATCAAAAGTTGATGGTGGAGAAGCTATTTTCTGTATTGATTCTATGCCAATTGAAGTCTGTCGTCCCATAAGGTCAAAACGTTGTAAAATGGGAAAGAATAATTATGATAAAGCTCCCAATTATGGCTATTGTGCTTCACAGGGTAAACATTATTACGGATATAAATTACATTCTCTCTGTGGGTTGAGCGGTGTCATACACTCTTTTGACCTGACAAAGGCGAGTGTTCACGACATTCATTATTTGAAAGACGTAAAGTGTAACTTTCAGAATTGCACCATCATCGGTGATCGTGGATATATTGGAGCAGCCATACAACTTGATTTATTTGAAAAAGCTAATATCAAGTTGGAAGTTCCATATCGGTCGAATCAAAAAGATTGGAAACCTGTATTTAGTCCATTTGCTAAAGCAAGGAAAAGGGTTGAAACGCTTTTTGCACAATTATGCGATCAATTTATGATAATCAGAAATTACGCAAAACAAACAGAAGGATTGTTTACCAGAATTACGGGGAAAATTAGTGCACTTACAATCCTTCAATATATAAACAAGATTAATAACAAACCCATTGGACAAATTAAATATGCACTAATTTAATTCCGCCAACGGGTTAAATATATATTTTAATATAAATAAATAATCAATATACACATAAATAAACTATCTTTGTATTAATCATGACAGTACAATCATCAAGCAGGTTTTTATTATAAAAAATAACTACCCCCCGTTTTTAAGATTCAATCATCTTTTTTTATGATTTGCTGATTTGATTTACATAATATCGATAGCTATTATTTGAAACCATATTTATGACGATTGACTAATCACAGATAATTTTAATACTATGTTGGATATTGACCTCACTTATTGCCCGGTAGTTAATTTTGCGATGCAGCAGAATCACGTTCCTGTTATTAGAAAACTTCTTATAATAAATGAAAATACAGAGGAGATCAACAACATTAGAATTGTTGTAATGTTTAGTCCGCTCTTGACGGACACAACAGAAAGAGTTATTGATAGAATTCCAAATGAAAGTTCGATTGAGATTAAAGATTTACAGCCAATAATTTCTGTAAAATATCTATCAGAACTTACAGAAAAGGTTTCCGGAGAAGTAATAATATCTATTTCAAGAAATGGAGAGGATATTATTTCAAAAAAACATCCAATAGAAATACTACCTTTCGATCAATGGTCAGGAGTAGCAGTTTTACCTGAAATGCTATCTGCATTTGTAACCCCCAACTACCCATTCATTTCGACAATTCTTCACCGTGCATCGCAGTTTTTAGATAAATGGACTAGTAATCCATCCCTTGATGAATATCAAAGTCGCAATCCAGACCGAGTAAAAAAACAAATGGCGGCTATATATGAAGCTATAGCAGAGCTTAATATTGTATATAGTACCAGGGCAGACGCATTAAAATTTCTCCACAGAAAGTATGCTTTGGAGAACGTCGTCAGACCATCCTGCTGATTTTCTTTTGCGAGCAATGCTACTTTTACTTTCATAGTGCTTTAACATAGATAAAGCTGTTTTAGAGACAAGCGAAAAGTTGACGGCAGCATTGTTCTTCTTTCTTCCGTAATCTTCATTAAACGAGACATCCAATTGCCAGTGTAAATTATTTTCCACAGACCAGTGTTTTCTGACAGAACTAGCGATTAATTCAGCATCTAAAGCTAATGAAGAAATATAGTATCTGGTTTCTTTTTGTTTACGAGGGCCTTTTTCGCCTGGAACGGTACGCTCTGTAATGACACAGGCAAATGTTTTCAAACCAGCCCATTGAGTGAAGTCTTTAGTATTTAACCAGTATAGGTTGTCACAGGCTATGCAAGTTCTTTTTTCCAAACGACCATGTCCAGTCTCGCTCTTCTCGTAAACGCTTACCCGGTTGGGCTTCTCAGCACTCCAAATGGTGAAAAAATGTTCTATTTCTTTGTATAAATGCATATGGTTGTTTTTCACAGCCAAAACGTAATCAGCTTCTTTGTCTATTATTTTAGATGCTATTGTCTTTTGACATCCCATAGCATCAATAGTGATTATACACTCTTTAATATCTAATGCTTCCAATAGTTCGGGGATAGCGGTAATTTCATTGGATTTTTCTTCTGTCTTGATTTGTCCAAGGCTTATTCCATTGTCTGCGGCCCAGGCACTTACCATGTGAAGTTTATATTTGGGACTCGATGGTTTTAAGTAGGTACCTCTGAATAATTTAGCCTCTTCAGACTCATATGCTCCGCATATTGTTTTGCCGTCGATAGCAACCACGCCTTTATACTTGCCACATATGGATTTAACCCATTCTCTGAATTGATTTTCAAAATATGAGGTATCCAAGACTGTGAAAAATCGGTTAAATGTATCATGTGAGGGTATTCCATTAAAAGAAGGGATCGTACGAGAGAAGAAATCAATTTTACAATGACCAAAGTCTTCTATTTCATTCCATGTCTCGGCCCCGCAAATAACGGCAGCTAACGTAATATAAATAATAGTTTCTGCAGAGTGAACCTTATTTCTGTCAAAACGATAATCTTCGATACTTGAAGCAAAAGCAAGCAATGTCATATTTTATGTATTTAAACTATTGATAATAAGGTAAATATACGATTTTTTACTGAGATATCAATGAGTTTAAGTGATTATTTTGAAGATTTATTATCTTTCTTTTCGTAGTTGTAATTACCGTTTTTGGGCTCTTTTTAGTAATGTCAATATGACTTCAAACTGAACTTAAATATTCTGATTAAAGTTTTAACTTAACAAAGTTGTCGTAGCAAAAAGATACATCCAATTTTTAGAGACGGTTATTATTTTTAAAGCAAATTTTATCACATACAATATGTACGATTAATATTAAATATGGCTATTTTAATCTTATTTTAAATTGACGATGTTTTGATACAATAAATTATGAACGTCAGATATGCTATGTTTAATATATTGAATATCTGCATTATATATATACACATTAAGTAATAATCCTTACTCTTTTAGCTCTAAAATAATATGCGTCTGCCCTGTATATAGTACTCCTCCTGCAAGCTATGAACTGACAGGTCAGCGAATTAGGATGTGCGACACTATTTTATCTGCCAAACTGGGAACGTGCCTGGATATGTCCCTCCTTTATGCCTCATGTTTAGAGGCTGTCGGAATTAACCCAATTATAATTATTATACAAGGTCATGCATTTGCTGGAGGATGGTTGATAGACGACACATTTGCCGATGGTATTAATGACGATGTGTCCATACTTACAAAACGCATAGCGAAAGGAATTAACGAGGTAGCAGTAGTTGAAACCACTTGCATGAATGCAGGTAAAAATATAAATTTTGACTCAGCGTTGAATGTTGCAGAAGATTTATTGAATGATCCTTCAAAATTTGTGCTTGCAATTGACATTAAAAGGTGTCGATTTGCCGCAATCCGACCTCTACCTCAAAGAATAATTGGATCAAATGAATTTAAAATAATAGAGTCCACTCCTAGTCTTCGTAAAAATGACAATCCTGAATCTATTTCTCAAGATAGGTGTATAGATATAAGTCAGATTGATGTAACCAAACAGAGACTTTGGGAACGTAAGTTATTAGATCTTACTCTCAGAAATAACCTGCTTAATATTAGATTGACTAAAAGCACACTACAATTAATATCAGTAAATATAAATTTACTTGAAGACGCACTTGCAGACGGAAAAGAATTTACCGTACTACCTAAGCCTTCGGACTGGAATAATGATATAATGAGTGCGGGTATATACCAATCAATCAGCCAGACAGATCCGATTATTGATTTAGTAAAGCAAGAACTGACGCAGAAAAGACTTCGTTCTTATTTGTCAGAGACAGAATTAAATCATTCGCTTACAGGATTATATCGGAGCTCCCGTTCTTCAATCGAAGAGAATGGAGCAAATACATTATATCTAGCTTTAGGCTTGTTAAAGTGGTATGAAACAAATACTAGTGAACGCCCCCGCTATGCTCCTATACTATTACTACCCATCGAAATTGTTCGCAAATCGGCTGCACGAGGATATGTTATTCGTTCTAGAGAAGAAGAGGTTATGATGAATGTGACCCTTCTTGAAATGTTGAGACAAGATTTTGGAATTAATATAGGAGGATTGGATGTTTTACCTAAAGATGATAGCGGTGTAGATGTTAAATTGGTATTAAATACCATTCGTAAAGGGATTATGAACCAAAAACGATGGGATGTGGAAGATCAGGCTATACTTGGGATCTTCTCTTTTAGTAAATTCATAATGTGGAATGATATTCACAACAATGCCGATAAATTATGTAGAAATCCGATTGTAAAAAGCCTTATTACAGGAATGATTGAGTGGAAAGCTGATGAAAATAAAGAATTTAATCTCGATAAGGATTTCAAACCTGCAGAGGTAGCTTTACCAATTAGTGCCGACTCTTATCAAATGGAGGCTGTGTGTAACGCAAGTACTGGTAAAAGCTTCATTTTGCATGGACCTCCTGGGACAGGGAAATCGCAAACTATTACAAATATAATTGCTGATGCCCTCTATAATGGTAAAAAAGTATTATTTGTGGCCGAAAAGATGGCAGCACTTTCTGTTGTACAAAAAAGATTGGCGGATATTGGCATTGCTCCATTTTGTTTGGAACTACACTCTAATAAATCAAAGAAAACAACAGTTCTTGAGCAGCTAAAAGCGACGACAGAAATCATTCGTAGATCTTCTCCAGAAAATTTTGAAGCAGAGTCTGAGCGTTTACATATGCTACGAAAAGAATTAAGTAGCTATGTCGAGCAATTACACAAAAAACTATCTTCAGGCATTTCTCTTTATGATGCTTTATACAATTATAGTATTGTTGCAGAAAACACATCTACATTTGAATTTCAAGATAATATAGTAGCAGAATTAAGTGGTCAAGAACTTGAACAGTGGAGAGATATCGTTGAACAGATGCAGGTTGCTGCTGATTTATTTAATTCAATAGTTGAACATCCTTTACGCGAGATTGAAACATCAAACTATTCACAGACTTTAAAAACTGAGCTAAGAGATTTATTAACACAACAACTCATACTTCTAACTAAATTTAAATCATCAGCACAAAGCATCATCCAGTTACTTGGAGGTAATCAAAACAATCTCACTTATGCAATGCATAATGATTTGAGTAAACTATGCAGGCTATTAATGACCAATAGAGATATTCCGAGTCCTTTATTAAAAACGAGGAATCTTTATGACATTATTAAACATGTTAGAGAAACAATACCACATGGTATTGAACGAGATAAAATCAAAAATAAATATAGTAAACATTACTCCAATACGTTTTTTGATATTGGCGCACAAAAACTTCATTTTGAGTGGAATGCATCACAATCAAAGTGGTTTTTACCAAAACTTCTCATCCAAAATAAAATTGCAAAAACTCTGCGGGGCTTTTCTTTAAGCGGACAGATTGATAAAACAAAAATACCTCAAACACTTTTAGATATTATTCAATATCAGACTGAAAAACAATTTATTGAAAACAAAAAAGCCTATTATGCCGATTTGACTGGTATGCTAAGTGAGAATTGGTTAAAGCTAGAACAAATATGTAGTTCTGCATTGACAATATCTGAAATATTAACACGTCTTGCTTCTGATGTATCTATTGGTTTACAACTACGAATTTTGCTGGCAGATAATCTTTCTCAAGGAAGTGATTCCTTTCTTGCCTTACATGAAGGAAAGCTGTTGACTTATGTTGACAGTTTCGACGAATTATCAGATATAAATTTAATGTTGGCCAAGAAAGGAGAAATAAACATCAAAACATCTGAAAATTGGATTGATATAAATATTGATACCTCTAAAAGATTATTAGCTAATCTGGAGCTACTTAGGGATTGGTGTAATTGGAATCAAATTAAACAGCAGGCTAAAGAAGTTGGTTTAGAGGCATTTGTTAATTATATAGACAACAATGATGTTAAACAAGTTATTAACGCATTCGACAAAGCATTATATAAATCCATCATTAATTATACGATTGATTCAAGTCCAATACTAGCAAATTTCAATGGTAAAATATTTGAGGATAAAATTCGTAAATTTAAGGAGCTAACCTCTCGGTTTGAAAAACTTACACGTGATGAGTTATTTGCAAAATTAGCAGCTAATATACCCTCCTTTATCAAAGAAGCATCTCAGAGTTCCGAAGTTGGAATTTTACAACGTAATATTCGTAATAATGGACGTGGTGTTTCTATACGCAAACTTTTTGATACAATACCAACACTGCTAACGCGTATTAACCCTTGTATGCTGATGAGCCCGATGTCTGTAGCTCAATATATTGATGCCGACAATTTCAAGTTTGATTTAGTTATTTTTGATGAAGCTTCTCAGATGCCAACCTGCGAGGCTGTTGGTGCTATTGCCAGAGGCAACAGCCTAATTGTAGTGGGTGACCCAAAACAGATGCCACCTACCAACTTCTTTTCTTCGAATAATATTGACGAAGATAATCTGGACAAGGAAGATTTGGAAAGCATACTAGATGATTGCTTAGCTCTATCAATGCCTTCAAATCATCTTTTATGGCATTATAGAAGCAAACACGAAAGTTTGATTGCATTTAGCAACTCGCAATATTACGAAAATAAACTTCTTACATTCCCTTCTCCAGACGATATAAAAAGTAAAGTAACATTTCAGCCTGTCGCAGGATTTTATGATAAGGGTAAAAGTCGTAAAAATTATGCTGAAGCTGATGCTGTAGTTCGTGAAATTTTAGCTCGTTTATCTGATAGAAAATTATCAAAATACAGTATTGGTGTAGTTACATTTAGTTCTGTACAACAAATATTAATAGAAGATTTATTGACAGATGCTTTTGCAAAAAATCCACATCTTGAATCTATTGCTATCAATTCGCCGGAACCAATATTTATCAAAAATCTTGAAAATGTACAAGGCGATGAGCGCGATGTAATACTTTTTTCGGTTGGTTATGGTCCAGATAAAGAAGGTAAGGTTAGCCTTAACTTTGGTCCGCTTAATCGTGATGGAGGATGGAGAAGACTTAACGTTGCCGTTTCTCGTGCACGTTACGAAATGAAGGTGTTTTCTACCCTACGAGCCGAACAGATTGATTTAGCACGTACATCTTCAGAGGGAGTTGCTGGTCTGAAAGCATTCCTGGAATTTGCTGAGAAAGGCAAAAAAACGATCTCCATAAATCCATATTCTAATCATATAAAAGGAAAATCTCTAGTTGATGTAATTGCAGATCAAATACGAAAGTATGGTTATGATGTCCATACGAATATTGGCTGTTCAGGTTATCGGGTTGATATTGGAATTGTAAGCAACGAGAATAAATCTGAATATGTGTTAGGTATATTGTGTGATGGTACCTCATATAAAGCGGCAAAAACCGTCCGTGACAGAGAGATTATTCAACAAGATGTTCTTAAACTGTTAGGTTGGAATATTCATCGGGTCTGGGCAATAGACTGGATAGAAAACCAAGATAAGGTTATCTCTGAAATAATTCAAATAATTAATGATGTCCCAATAAATCAGATTGAAAAAGATGAAATATTACACCTTGTTGAGAGCGAGTCATTAAGCGAACCTGAACCACTATCAATTGAAATACCTCAAATAGCAATAAGTTATAGAGCAGAATATTCAATATTTCCTGTTGAATTTTGTGGAGTTTTACCCGAAGAGTTTACATTTGAACATTGGAAAGATTTAATTAAAAGTCAGATATCAGATGTTATAGCCTTGGAAGCTCCAATAAGTAAAGATCAGTTATGCCGAAGAGTCCTTTCGATGTGGGGCATATCACGTATAGGCAGTCGAATTGATGAGCATTTTAATCAGATATTTGACAGAATGAATCTTAAATTTACAGGAGTTGGTAAGGGTCGTTATTTCTGGAAGAATGATCAAGATCCGAAAGACTATATGAATTATCGTATCTATATGACAAATGCTGCCGATATATGCCCTGAGGAAGTAAGCGTTGCTGTACGAGAAGTGTTAGAGGCACAAATCAGCCTATCTCGTGAGGATCTAATTCGTGAGACTGCACGCTTATTTGGCTTTGCCCGATTAGGTAATATTGTTGAATCTTCAATGCAACAAGGTATAGATAAAGCGATTCAAAGAGGATTTGCAAAATTGGAAAACGATAGAATAATTTTGTGTTAAGTAATTCCAATTAAAAAGTGCCTGGTTTAACGATTATAACAAGAAACTATTAACGAAATAGCAACGCAATAAAAAATGTAGAGCAAATTACGAAAGGCGAAGGTTATACCTCCATCAATAGGGGTCATTGCAGTTACATCTTCACAAAATCGGCTTTCATGGTTGCTATTAAGTGGTTGTCAATAGCCAGGTCTTTTGGGTAAGTCTCAAAATTAGCAATGGCATTGGTTACGGCTTCAATAAGGTCTTTGCTGTCTTACTATTTTTAGTTTGTTTCATAAATATGGCCCGTGGACTTTCGGGCAGTTCGGGCAATAGTTTTTCAATTTCGTCCAGACAGTCGATCGCCCGAAGCAATCGTATGAAAGAGGAGAAGGTGATTCCGGTGGAAGAGCCATTCTCGAAAGAGCTTATGGTGAAGACACTCAATCCGGATTTTTCGGCAACTTCTTTTTGAGTATACCCCATCCGCTTGCGGTAGTCGCTGTACCGTTTACCAAGCTCACGGATTATTTCAAATCCGGACTTTTCATAAATATCGCTGTACATATGCTCAATATTAGATTTACAAATATAGATAAATCTATAATAACATCAAATATATAGCATAAAATATAGATATTTCAATAGTGAGATCATTAATAACGTCTTCCTGAACAAATCTTTTAAAAAGGTAGTTATTATTGTATAGAATACATGAATTAATAGTATATCCCATTGATTACTATCACATTATTAATATTTTTTTATACGATTTTTTAATGTTTTACTAAACGTTTTGGGATCTTACTTTGTTTTTATATTAAGTAAGCAGAATGTTAACATTCCACTTGCATTTATATTGAAGTTTTTTTTATACTAAATAGTGTTCGCTGACCCTGGTTCGAGAGAATAAGGTTTGGATTTTAATTACATAAGCCGGTCTTACTCTCTAAGACCGGCTTTCTTTGTTTAGATCACTTTTCTGATACTATATAATTTACACACGCAAAGAGCCCGGCTCTTGTAAGTCGGGCTCTCTTTTATTTTATCAGAATCCAAAGTAGTTTTTAGCATTGTAGTAGGATATGTTTTCTACCATCTGCTCTACGAAAGGCAGCTCGGATACGGGTATCTCACCCGCTTCAATTTCGGAACCCAACAGGTTGCACAGGATACGACGGAAGTATTCGTGACGGGGGTACGAAAGGAAACTGCGCGAATCGGTGAGCATCCCTACGAAACGGCTTAGCAGGCCCAGTGCCGAAAGGGCGTTGAGCTGATTTTCCATGCCTGTTTTCTGATCCAGAAACCACCAGGCGGCCCCGTACTGCATTTTGCCGGGTACCGTACCGTCGTTGAAGTTGTAGGCGTTGGTAACCATCAGTTCGTTGTCGCGGGGATTGAGGTTGTACACAATGGTTTTGGTAAGCATTCCTTCCAGATCCAAATTACCCAGCAGACAGTTCATGGCTGCGGCCACGGGCACGTCGTGTATGGCATCGAATCCGGTATCGGGACCCAGCTGACGGTACATGCGGGGGTTGTTGTTGCGTATCGCTCCGATATGGAATTGCTGTACCCATCCCTTGCGTGCATTCATCCGTCCGAATTCGAACAGCAAAGCCGACCGGAACTTAGCTGCCTCGGCGGCAGTGGGTTCTTTCCCTTCGCGTACCTTCAGGAAAATAGCTTCTATTTCTGCCTGGGTATAGGGTTCGGCACAGAAGGTTTCGAGTCCGTGATCGGACACACAACAGCCCATCGATTCGAAGAAATCCTGACGGATCTGAAGGGCTTCCAGCAGGTTGTTATAGGAGGTGATGTTTACGTTGGCCGCTGCCTCCAGCTTATCGAGGTATTCGTTGTACACCCGGGGGCTCTCTATCGCCATGGCTTTATCGGGACGCCAGGTTGGAAGCATCTTTATACCGGTTTCATTATCACGGTGTTGTTTGTGATATTGAAGGGAGTCGATGGGATCGTCTGTGGTGCAGACTACCTCAACGTTCATTTGTTTCATGATGCCCAGGGCTCTGAATTCGGGAAGCTGAAGCTTGGCCGTACACGCATCATATATCTCGCGGGCGGTGGTTGGATTAAGCACCTTATCTACACCGAATACGCGGCTCAATTCAAGGTGCGTCCAGTGATATAGCGGATTACGAAGGGTATAGGGCATGGTTTCTGCCCACTTCATAAACTTTTCGTAAGATGGTTTGGATCCGGTGATGTACTCTTCCGGAACGCCGTTGGCACGCATGGCCCTCCATTTATAATGGTCGCCTCCCAACCAGATCTCGGTGAGATCTGCAAATCCATAGTTTTCGGCTACTTGCTGCGGATTAAGGTGGCAGTGGTAGTCGATTATCGGCATCTTGGCCGCATGATTATGGTAAAGCGCTTTCGCAGTATCCGATTTAAGTAAAAAATCGGCAGTCAAAAATGTGTTCATACAATGATAAGTTTAAGGACGAAAATATGGTAGGGCAAAGAAATGGTTTTTTATTGAGAGTTCATTGTTGAACCACATCAAAAAACTAATGAATATTAACATGCCTCCCTTTAGGAAGCGCGCAATTTCTGGTAGATGAGCAGGTCTAGCAGACGGTCGAACTTACGGGCCACCTGCTTGATACGGGCACATTCGGTATAGCCGCATTTCTCGAAAAGGCGTACGCTGGCTGTGTTCTCGCCGGTGATAAGGGCCACGATGTTATGGAATCCAGCCTCCCAGATGCGGGGCTCGAACTGTTGCATGGCAGCATATCCGATGCCTTTACCTCCGGCTGAAGGTGTGAGGTAGACGGTTATCTCGACGGTTACGTCGAATGCTTCCTTGGGTTTGAATTTGGAAATGTAGCAAAAGCCGCACCGCTGGTTGTTGGCATGAATGGTATAGGCCAGGTAACGGGGGTCGCCCAGACGGATGTTTTCGCCCAGCTCACTGATGGTTAAGGGATGCAGGTAGAATACGGCGGTAGAATGGAGTATATAGTAATCGTATACCTCTTTTACAAATTCAAGATCGGCCGGGGTCATCTCTTTCAATTCTACGTTTTCCATATTTTTAATTGGTACTTGTTAATAATGAGCACAAAAATAGTATAAAAGGGAATGCTTTAAAGGATGGGAATGTAAAAATATGAAAAGAAAAGCTAAGAAGAGAGAAGGGCGTAGGATAAGAAAAATTTAATTCTTATGTTTGTATTCATGAAAAAATATCGGAAAAACATACTTTGTTTAATCTCTTGCTCTGCGTTGTTGTTGTTCAGTTCCTGTTCCACTCAATTCTCCCGCTTTCAAAAGCAAGAAGTTTCGCTGGCGGCCTACACTCCGAAGGTGGTTCTGCCTGCGCAGAATATTCCGCTTCCGGCAACCGATTTTAGTTTTTGCATGCCTAAAGCTGCGCTCGAACCCATTGTGGATCCGCGGATTGAGATTACCCAAACGTTTTCTCCCAGAGAGATAAATCACCTGGTGGCTCATGATCCGGCCTTGTTCAAGAGTGGCAACAAACATACCATCAACCTGGATCTGATTGCCGACGAGGATTTTGCTTTTCCGTTGCCCGGGGCCAAGGTGATTTCGCCTTATGGAGGAAAACGGCGCGGACATACTGGCGTGGATATTAAAACCGTTCCCAACGACACGATCCTGTCGGCCTTCGATGGCGTGGTAAGGATGTCCAAACCCTACGCTGCCTACGGAAATGTAATTGTGGTACGTCATTATAACGGTCTGGAGACCGTATACAGTCATAATTCCAAAAACTTCGTTAAATCCGGCGATATCGTAAAAGCGGGTCAGCCAATAGGTCTGACCGGTCGTACCGGCAGAACCACTACGGCACACCTGCATTTTGAGACACGCATAAACGGACAGCATTTCAACCCCAACATCATCTTCAATCTAAAAGAGCGATGCCTCCAGCGCAAACGTATTGTTTGTACAAAAACGTCTGGTGGAAGCATTGCTGTGAGATACGTAAGTTAACGCTGTTCAATCCGAATCGCGTTTTTCTTTTTAGTTTACATCCGTAATTACGGTTGCATGGTTTGCTTTGCTCAGCACGTAAGCCGACGGGGTTGGGTTTTGCGGATCCAGTCCTCTGGCCAGGGCTTCTATCACCGGGGCTTTGGATGCTCCGATAACAGGAATCAGCAAAGGAGTGTCGTTCAGCAGAACGGGTCCCGTAAGCGTTACGCGTGTTTGTCCCGATACGGGATGTACAGCGGTTGTTACGGTTTCCTTTGCAGTAAGCAAGGCCAGGTTACCTGGAAATATGGATGCGGTGTGCATATCGCCTCCCACTCCCAGCATGATGCAATCGAAACGGGGCAATCCGTTTACCTTGGGTAGCTGCTTTTCTAAAAGGGTGGCGTAGCGTGCTGCTTCGGCTACAGGATCAACCTCTCCCTTCATACGGAATATGTGTTCATCCGGAATTTGCAAGGGATCAAAAAGGAGTAATTTGGCTTGTCCGTAGTTGCTTTCGCTGTCGGCCGGAGGTACGCAACGCTCGTCCACCCAATAGAATCTGAGCTGTTTCCAGTCAATTTTATCTTTGTAGGCATCCACCCAAAGTTTGAAAAGGTTTTTGGGTGTATCGCCTCCCGAAATGGCCAGGTGAAAAGGTCCGGGCCTGGCACTCATAAGGTCGGCAAGCAACCCGGTGAGACCTTCCAGGGCCTCTGCACTAGTCTTGTATCTTTTTATTTCCATTATTCAATCTGTTGTTTACTGTAACAAATACAGGGACGAGGTAATACCTTGAGGGGTTTACGCTCTTTGGGTCCCTTGGTTCCGGGTGTGTAGGGATACAGGTTCTGATCGCCTGATTCCTTCCAGTGTGCCAGAATGGGGTCGATAAACTTCCAGCTTGCCTCCAAAGCGTCGCTACGGGCATACAGGGTGGAATCACCCAGCATGGCATCCAGCAACAAGCGCTCGTAGGCGTCTGGCAGGTAGACTTTCGACAATGATTCGTACTTAAAGTCCATGCTTACCTGTTTTACTTCAAATCCGGCACCTGGCATCTTTAGTCCGAACTGAAGGGAGATACCTTCGTTGGGCTGGATGGCAATGGTAAGCTTGTTGCAGGAGGTACCGGAGCACTGACCGCTGAAAAGCTGGTTGGGTGTGGATTTAAAGTTGATTACGATCTCCGACTTCTTCTCATCCAGCTTCTTGCCTGTACTCAGGTAGAAGGGCACACCGCCCCACCGCCAGTTGTCGATGAAAAACTTCATGGCAACGTAGGTTTCCGTAGTGGAAGTGGGCGACACCTGCGGCTCCTGACGGTATCCCTCGTATTGCCCGCGTACCACGTTAAGGTCTATCTCGGCTGACTTGTAGGGACGCAGTGAACGGAACACCTTTACAATCTCGTCGCGCAAAGGTTCGGCTTCGAACACGGCGGGCGACTCCATGGCGATAAAGCCCATCAGTTGCATCAGGTGATTCTGTATCATGTCTCGCATGGCCCCGGAGCCTTCGTAATATTTACCACGGTTTTCCACTCCCAGGGTTTCGGAGACCTTTATCTCTACAGAATCTACGTAGTTACGGTTCCACAGGGGTTCGAAAATCCCGTTGGAGAACCGCAGCACCAGGATGTTCTGTACGGTTTCCTTTCCCAGGTAATGGTCGATGCGGTAAATCTCTTTTTCATCGAAGATACTCATCAACTTTTTGTTAAGCGCGCGCGCTGTCTCCAGACTCGTACCGAAGGGTTTCTCGATGATAACCCGTCGCCATCCCTCGGGAGTAGCGGCTACATTCATCCCGTTTTCCTGCAGATACTGAGGAATCAGGTCGTACATCTGCGGTGGAGTAGCCAGGTAATACATTACCTTATCCGGCAGATTCAGAGCAGTTTGCTTCTCTGTGATGCGATCCTTTAGTTTATAATAGTCGGAGCTCTTGCCCGAATCGAAGCTTACATAGCAGATATGCTCCAGAAAAGCGTCGATATCGCCGGGTTTAAGTTCTTTACCTTTCTGCGAATGCTCCAGGTTTTCACGCTGTATGTTACGGAATTCCTCGTCGGTATACTCGGTACGCGCCGCACCCATCACACACAACTTCTCGGGAAGCAGGTCCCGTTTATGCAGTTCATACAACGAAGGGATCAGCTTGCGGCCTGTAAGGTCGCCCGAGGCTCCGAAAATAACAATAAGCTGACTGTCTACTTTTTCGTTCATAGGTTCCCTCCTCTTTTATACATTATAATTTCCCGAATGCGTAGATCCGCCTTTACCGGTCCAGTCGGTATGGAAAAACTGTCCCCTCGGACTGTCGGTTCGTTCGTAGGTATGTGCTCCGAAGTAGTCGCGCTGCGCCTGGATAAGGTTGGCCGACGAGTTCAAGGTGCGTAGTCCGTCGAAATAACTGAGGGCCGATGCCATGGCAGGGATAGCCACTCCCGAAGCAAACGCGGCAGATACCACTTTACGCCAGGCCGACTGGGAGTTTTCGATCTTTTGTTTAAAGAATGGATCGAACAGCAGATTCTCGAGTTCCGGATTGTGTTGGTAGGCTTCTGTAATCTTACCGAGGAAGGCCGAACGTATGATACATCCCTTACGCCATATCTGGGCAATGGCTCCGTAGTTCAGGTTCCATTTATAAGATGCGGAAGCACGGCTCATCAGAGAGAATCCCTGTGCATAAGAGATAATTTTAGATGCGTACAAGGCATCACGGATATCGTTGGTAGTTAACGCAGCAACCTCCTCTCCTTGTCCGGGATACAAGGCGGATGCTTTTTGTCTTTCGCTCTGTAAGCCGGATAGCATACGTGCATACACGGCTTCGGTTACCAATGTAAGCGGGTCGTTCTGGTCCATGGCAGCCATGGCACTCCACTTACCCGTTCCTTTTTGTCCGGCTACATCCAGAATGGAATCCACCAGATAGGTACCGTCCGCCTGCTTGAAGCGCAGGATGTTGGCGGTAATCTCGATCAGGAAGCTATCCAGATCGCCTTTGTTCCAGTTGTCGAACACGGTGGCAAGCTGTGCGTTGTCTGATTCTTTTCCGGCTCTGAGCAACGAGTAGGCTTCGGCTATAAGTTGCATGTCGCCATATTCGATGCCGTTGTGCACCATCTTTACAAAGTGGCCTGCCCCTCCGTTACCAATCCATTGGCAGCAGGGTGTACCGTCTTCCAGCTTGGCGGCGATGGACTGAAGCAGTTCCTGTACCAAAGGCCAGGCCTTGGCTGAACCGCCGGGCATGATGGAAGGACCGTTAAGTGCACCCTCCTCTCCTCCTGAGATTCCGGACCCGATAAAATAGAATCCTTTCTGTTCCACCTCTTTTACCCGGCGTTCGGTGTCGTTAAAGTCGGAGTTACCTCCATCAATAATCACATCACCCGGCGAAAGAAAAGGTACCAGTTGCGAAATAAGTTCGTCTACGGGAGAACCGGCTTTTACCATCATCATTATTTTTCGGGGAGCACGGATGGAGTTAACGAATGCCTGAATGTTATTTGAGCCGATAAATTTTTTGTCTTTACCTCTTCCATTCACAAAACGATCAACAACTCCCTCTTCTCCGGGTGCGCTACGATTATATACAGCTACTTTATACCCCTTGCTTTCCATGTTCAATGCAAGGTTTTCGCCCATAACTGCCAACCCGATCAATCCTACATCTGCTAATTCCATATATCTTTATTTTTAGTTAAAAACTTTTTTCATGTACTTAGAACAATTACATTTGTTCAATTGTTTGATAGATTCTCTTTATTAGTAAGTAAAATAAAATTATTAGCCGAATTTTTATATTTCCACTAAACATTATTGGCGGGTTAATAGTTCTATAGGTGCAACAAAAAAACAGACATGGATATACCATTTAAACCAATTACCCTTGACGACAGGGGTATTATACAATCTTTCACCCTTCCGGGGGATTATCGTAATTGTGATTTTTCTTTTTCTAATATGTGCAGCTGGCGCTTTCTTTACAAAAGTGAGTACGCGGTTGTTGACGGCGAGTTGTTGATCCGTTTCTGGATTGAAGACGGAACCCGTATTGCCTACATGTGTCCGATAGGCAAAGGGGATTTGAAGAAGTCGGTCGAGCTGATAGAGCAAGATTCGCTGGCTAACGGACATCCCTTGTGTATGCTGGGTATTACGCCTGCTGCCAAAGAGAATCTGGAGGTGCATTTCCCCAACGAATTGGTTTACCTGCCCAACCGAGACTACTACGATTATATTTACCTGAGGGAGGATCTTACTTCGCTTAAGGGGAAAAAATTTCAGTCCAAGCGGAATCACATCAATAATTTTAAGAAACAGAATCCCGATTACGAGTATCTTCCCATTACGCCAGATCTGGTTCCGCATTGCCTCCGACTGGAACATAAGTGGTTTAAAGCCAATGATCCGGATACGGATGGCGACGATCTGACTTACGAACGCAGGTCGCTTACCTATGCATTGCAGAATTTTGAGGCGCTGGGACTGACGGGTGGTGCTATCAGGGTTGGTTCAGAAATTATAGCATTCTCCTTTGGATCGCCCATTAATCATAATACCTTTGGGGTGCATGTGGAAAAGGCGGATGTAAATTACCAGGGTGCCTTTACGATTATTAACCAGGAATTTGCTTCACGCATTCCGGAGCAATATACATACGTGAACAGAGAAGAGGATTTAGGATTACCGGGCTTGCGACAAGCCAAGTTATCTTATAATCCGGTATTTCTGCTTGAAAAGAATGTAGTGATAAAGAAACCGGCCAACGGACAATAAATAGTTGTTTGATTCGGCAGCACGATATTACCTATTGACGGGCTGAACGTGACCAACGGAGAATAAATTATTGTTTGTTTCAACCGGTAAGCAACTATGTAATCGGAGATGTACGGCAACCTCCTATCGAAATTGCAAGACTATTAAAATAAATTGATGAAGGATATAGAACAATTAAAGTCGTTATGGAAATCGCTTTTTGGTGATACGGAAGCGTTTATTTCTCTTTTCTTCCACGAGGTAGTACGTGAGGAAAACATCCGTGTGCTGGAAGAAAAGGGATGTATCTTATCGGCTTTATATATGTTGCCCTATCCGTTTCGGATATGGAACCAGGAGGTTACAGCTTCTTATATATCAGGTGCTGGTACCCTCCCCGAAGCACAGGGACGGGGATTGATGCGTAGCTTGCTGATCGATTCATTCAAAGAGATGGAGCGCCGTCAGATACCGTTATCAATTCTAATCCCTGCCGAACCGTGGCTTTATGGTTTTTATGAGAAGAGTGGTTATGTAACGGTTTTCGCCTATAATCAGCAGGTTTATCCGCCCAAAGAGCAACGCTTTGTATCGGCTACAGACAGAACATCTACTTCATCCGTAGGTTTTCCGCCCAAAGAGCAACGCTTAGGGGAAGATGATTTGCAGTGTGGAGAAGAAACTCTACAGTGCGGTGAAAATGGGCTAAAACATGGTAAAGATGCCCTTGTTATGGAACAGTATTCCATTAGTGATCTGGGAGACTCTTTTTTGCAAAAGAGAGAGGATCTTATGGATGCTTGTTTTTCCTATTTTGATCAACGGTTAAGGGAACGTAACGCTTGTATATTACATCCCTATGCCAACTTCCGGACTATTGTGCATGACTATGCCATTTCCGATGGGAAGATATGGGTGGCGTTAAACAGTAAACATATTCCGGTCGGCATCATTTTTACGGTACCTGCCGGTGGTTCTTCTTTTGTTGCCAAAGAGTTGGTGGCTGACAGCGAAGAGGTGAAGGAGGCTTTACTTCGCACAGCTTTAAATCACTACCATGCCTCCTCCGGGATATATCGTACGGTAGTATCCAATACCTCCTCAGAAGAAGGACAAACTATTCCATTCGGGATGGCCCGGATTATTGATGCTAATAAAATGCTGTGCATGTGGGCAGCCGTAAACCCGGAAAGGCGGCTGATCATTCATTTGTCTGATCCGCTGCTGACCAACAACAACGGTTCTTATATAATTGAGAACGGGAAATGTTTCAAAACAACAGACAACGAAGGTATCCAGACCGAAAGGAATTATTCCTTTCAAAAAGGAATAATAAATAAACCAGGCATTACAAATGACAGAATTGATGCATCACCATGCAACACCACTGAAGGATATGCAATGATGCAACATAGTGAAGATACAAAAACCGGGGGTGATGGGACTCCGGGCGACTACTACTTAGAAACAGATAAAGAGGCTTTCGAAACGCTAACGATGGACATAGGGCAACTGGCCCACTTCATCATCTATCCGGAATATCCTTTTATGAGTTTGATGTTCGACTAACTGATCTACTGAAGGATATACGTAAGATACTTGGGAGATTTCTGGTAGTTATTTGGTAATTATAAGGATAGAATATCTTCATAGCAGATTGTACTCTGGTACTATGAATGAATTCAGAATCTCTAACGTAGGATAGAATATCTCCATAGCAGATTGTACTCGTTTGAATACTTTTGAATTCGTTTAAATCTGTTTGAATACATTCATACCGGGCAAACAAGAAAAAAGGAGGGTGTGTCAAAACAAAGTAATTGGCACATCCTCTTTCTTTTTTGTTTCGTTTTTCAAAAAAGCTTCAAGCCGCCCATTTTGGATTGATTTTTCTTTCGATTCGATTTTGATCGCTTATCACCTCATAAAACGCTGTTTTCAGAGTAATTTTCCTGTTATAAAAGCCCTTTGATATCCCTTTAGCTGCTTTTGCACACATCTTTTTTATGTTGAAGGCTATGGCAAAGAAGGCAAAGTCCATGGTGACTTTGTCGAGTCCGAAGTGACGGAATCGACGGTATGCCATATTGTATTTCATTTGTCCGAAAACGGCTTCTGGTTCTATAGGTCGTTTGGATCGGTGTTCAAGTCCCTCATCCGAGATCAGCTTCTCACGGGCTTTGCGTTTATATTCCACGAGTCTGCGGTTAACTTCGATGGAGCGATTCCCCTTGGCTTTGAAGCATCCGGTCCGAAGAGGGCATCCTTCGCATCTTGCTGCCCTGTAGCGATGTGATTCGGTAATATATCCGCTAGCTGTCCTTCCATGAGTCTTACCCACAAAGGTCATATGCTGCCCCATGGGGCAAACATAGTAATCATCTTTGGCATTATAATATAAATTATCCACCAGAAAAGGATTATTCTTAAACGAACGCTTCTGCTCTTTGTGGAACCAGTTGTATTTTACAAAACACTCTATATCATGTTCTTCCATAAAACGATAATTCTCCTCCGATCCATAACCGGAGTCGGCAACGGCTTTGCCGGGAAGCCGGTTGTAACGTCCGGAAAACGAGCTAAGGAAAGGTATAAGGGTTAATGTGTCTGTAGGGTTGGGGAACAGGGAAAAGTCGGTGATGAATTGGTTCTCTGTCCCGATTTGTAAGTTGTAGCCGGGTTTGGTCTGGCCGTTGTTCATCGCATCCTCTTTCATGCGCATAAAGGTGGCTGAAGGATCACATTTGGAATAAGAATTACGATCCCCGAGTGTTTGCAGATGCTGGTCATATTCGGCAAGCTTATCGCCGTGCTTCTCTAACTCTTTTATCTCTTTCTCCCTTGCCCGACGGGCTTTTTTCTCTTCCCTGGTCCTGGCTGCGGGTTGCTCTGCCAGCGCCTCCTTCAACTCCCGGGCAAGATCGGAGATGGCTGCCGGAGTAAACGCCACGGATTGATTCTCTGCTGCTTTATCCTGGGCGATCGTTTCATCAATCTGTTCAAGTAGGATTCTTATTTTATCGAGAAGTTTGTCCCGGTTCTTCTCCACACTTTTGCGCCAGACGAAGGTATATTTGTTGGCTTTGGATTCAATCTTTGTCCCATCAATGTATTCCACATCCAGACTCACATAGCCTTTACCGGCAAGAAGAAGCACTAGTTGGGTGAAAATCTGGTTAATCTCATGCTTTACCCGATTACGAAAACGGTTGATCGTAATAAAGTCTGGTTTCTCATACCCGGCAAGCCAGATATAATGGATGTCGCGAAGAAGCAGCTTCTCAATCTTGCGACAGGAATAAACGTTGTTCATGTAGGCGTAGATAATCACCTTGAGCATCATCTGCGGATGATAGGGACTACGACCATATTCTTTATAAAGAGCCTTAATCTTATCAAGATCAAGATTATCAACCAGGGCATTGACAACCCGGACAGGGTCATCTTCAGCAATATCTTCATCAATCCGGCTCGGAAAAAGAAGCGTTTGGTTGGATATATACGGGCGAAAATGTAACTTTGTCATATGAATTTTGAAAACCTAAAGTTACAAAAACTCTAGGAAATAGCAAAGGCCGAGCTTGGGAAAGTTCGACCTTTGTGCATAAAACGAGGGTGTGCCTATTTTGACACACCCTCCTCTGTTATAATTGATTTTATAAACGTACGTTACTTAACAAACGGACGAATTAGGTAAGAGAAGCTGTACTTCTTATCCATCAATCTGTACTTATCCATCGGGCGGGCACCCCAGCTGGTATCACCACCCAAACCACGTTGCTGCAAGTCGATATTTACGGCAACAAGATCGCGACGGTCGATATCGGAGATATGCTGCTGCTTTTTAGTCAGACCCGGATCAAAGTCTTCGTCAAAATTATGACGGGCTGTAAAGTTGATGGGCTGACCAACAGCTTCAATCTGTACACCCACACCTTCGGGGTTCACGAAGCTTACCTTGCGAATATCGGCACGGTTACCGTTTTCCTGGGGACGAATGTAATTAAAACCAAGGTCTTTCACCTTCGCATCGTAACGACCTACAAAAGAGGCACGTTTACGATCCCAGTAATTTTCCAACGGACCGCGACCGTAATATGAAACCTGGTCGAACGACTCGGGCAATTGCATTTTCATACCGAAGCGTGGTAGTTCCGGCAATTCCTTTGTACCCATATCCATGCTTCCGGTTACCTCAACAGCTCCGTCGTTACGGATAAAGTAGCTCATTGTATAATCTACATCCAGGTAAGCGATCTTGAATTTGCAAACCACCTCTACTCCATCAGCCGTCTGGTCTTTTACCTCTGCCGAAACAAGGTTGCGGATTTCGCCTGCCGTACGCCAAACATTGGTACGATGTTGCAGATTTTCGCCAAAGTCGTTATCGGTCGGTGCACGCCAGAAATTAGGAACAGGTGCAGAAGTAAGCAATGTCTTGCCATCCTTTTTATATGAAGTAAGCAATCCACGCTGCAAGCTGATTGTACCCTGTACAGATCCACTTTCAAACTTCAGATCCTTGTCGTCTTTAGATATTTTCAAGGTGCCGTCGGCCTTACGATTAACTTCAAAATAGTTACTAGCAGGCAGCTGAAGCTGTTCGGAAGCCACAACGTGTCCTACCGGAACCAGTTCTGTTCCCTCTTTCTCCAAAGCACAAACATTCAGGAAGTACTCTTCGCCGGCTTTAGGAGTGTATGAAGGCAAGTTGATGGTAACCGGAGTAACCGAACCGGGTTTACCGGCAGCGTTAAATGTTCCCGTAGCCACTACTTTGTCATTTACCTGGAAAGACCACTGGTAGTTGTATCTGCTCAGGTCGGTAAACTGGAAATGATTCACCAGCTTGATCTTACCCTTCAGCAAATCGTCTGCCTCAAAGTAGATACCCTGGTATGTCTTCTTCACCTCAATCAATCCCGGATGAGGGGTACGGTCGGCACTGATCAAACCATTCGCACAGAAATTCTCCTGGTGTACCCATCGGTCGCCACCCATATCTCCTCCATAATAGAAGTATTTTCTTCCATTAGGATCGGTTGCTTCCATACCCTGATCAACCCAGTCCCAGATAAAACCACCCTGCAAATTAGGCGATTTCAGAATAATATCCCAGTATTCCTGAAAGTTACCAGTACTGTTACCCATAGCATGCGCATACTCACAAAGAATCCACGGACGGTTGGTGTCTTTACGGTCGGCATAAGCCTGTAAGCGCTGGGGTGAAGTATACATCCAGGCAATAATATCAGTATACTGGTTTTCATCGGCACGTTCACACTGAACCGTACGTGACGGGTCGCGTTGTTTCATCCAGTTGTATGTTTCAATATAGTTAGGTCCGAAATCACTTTCGTTACCGGTAGACCATCCGATGATAGACGGGTGGTTTTTATCGCGTTCAACCATGCGGATGGTGCGATCCATGTGCTGACCTAACCATTCTTTTATGAACGACGGGTGACGTGAACGGTCGAATCCGTCCAATCCGTGTACTTCAATATTGGCTTCGTCAATTACGTACAGTCCGTATTGGTCACATAATTTGAACATCTCAATGCTCTGAGGATAGTGACTCATGCGAATAGCGTTGATGTTGTTCAGCTTCATCAGGCGGATATCTTCGATACGGGTAGCCTGATCCACTGTGTGACCGGTTTTAGGATGATGTTCGTGGATATTTGTTCCGCGGATGATAATAGGAGTTCCGTTGATCCAAACCTGACCGTTTTTCATCTCTATCTTACGGAAACCGGTCTTCGCAGCGGTAAACTCGGCCGTTTTACCTTGTGCATCCTTTAAGGTTACGGTAAGATTGTATAAATTGGGGTATTCTGCACTCCATAACTTGGGACTAGCAACCGATTGCTTGAAGGAAACTTTCTGTTCTCCCTTAGCTGCGATAGAAGGAACACCAAGTGTTTTGGTGAAAACCGTCTTTCCGGCTGCATCCGTTAAACCTACTACAACCGAATAACCTGCAGCAGCTGCATCGTTAAAGTTGCGTACGTTTACATCCATCGAAAAGATACCATTCTTGTAGCTTTTGTCCAGATCGCCCACGGCAAAGAAATCTTCCAACGACACTTTGGGACGAGAAATCAGATACACGTCACGTTCGATACCAGCCAGACGCCAGAAGTCCTGATCTTCAAGATAGGAAGCGTCGCTCCATTTGAACACCTCTACGGCAAGCTGATTTTTGCCTGTTTTAAGATACTTCGAAATATTAAATTCGGCAGCTGTCTTGGATGCCTTGGAATATCCTACCCTTTCGCCATTTACCCATACAGTGGCAGCTCCGGCGATAGATTCAAAGTGCAGAATAGTTTCGCGTCCGTTCCATCCGGCAGGCACGGTAAAAGTAGTACGGTATGAGCCGACGGGCACATCTTCGTTATCCTGGTAAGGAGGATTGTGAGGGAAGATATAGGGTACATTGGTATATACCGGAATACCGAATCCTTCCATCTCCCAGTTGGAAGGAACCTTGATATCGCTCCAATCGTTATCACAATAGGTGGTTTTATAAAAGTCTAACGGACGTTCGGATGGTTTTACACTGAACTTAAACCGCCATGTTCCGTTTAGCGAATGTACAAACGGAGTTTTGAACTTATCACCCGTCAGGGCCAGTTCCGACTTCTGATAAGGAACAAAAGTTGCGCGCGCCTTTTCTACATTTTCATTTACCAGCGTAGGATTCTCCCAGAAATTGGTCTGACCCTGCATGCAAACAAAAACGAATAGCGCACAAAAAAAGAAAGCTACTCTTCTCATAAAATTGTTAGTAATGGAGTTATTAATAATTAGGTAATAATTTATGGTTCCCATTTTATGGTCAACAAATATATATAAAATCAATTAAATAAAGCAATTTTAGCAACTCTATTCATTTTTTTGTTAAAATTATTACCTATCTTTGGTATCATTAAATCAAAATGTTAGAATTATGTTCTCAAAAGAAACTTACATTGCCCGCCGTACACAACTCAAAAAAACCATCGGATCGGGGCTGTTATTATTCTTGGGTAACGAAGAATGCGGCGTAAACTACGCAGATAACACGTATCCTTTCCGACAAGATTCAACTTTCCTTTACTATTTTGGCTTATCCTATGCCGGCTTGTCGGCTGTAATCGATATCGACAACAACAAAGAGATTATTTTTGGCGACGAGCTCACCATCGATTCCATCGTATGGATGGGTCAGCAGCCCACGCTGAGCGAAAAATGCGAAAGGGTAGGCATCACCCATATGCTACCCTCAAATGCAACGGAAATATACTTGAAGGATGCCATTCAGAAAGGGCAGAAAATTCATTATCTGCCTCCTTACCGTCCCGAACATCAGCTGAAACTCTTTGCCTGGACCGGCGAACATCCGGCCGTTCAGCAAGCTTCTCTACCGTTTATCATGGCTGTGATCAACCAACGTAATTATAAGAGTGACGAAGAGGTTGCCGAAATAGAAAAGGCTTGTATTGTTACAGCCGATATGCATCTTACAGCCATGCGCACGGTTCGTCCGGGCATACTGGAAAGCGAAGTGGCTGCAGCCGTGGCCGAGGTTGCGCTGGCGGCCAACTATCAGCTATCCTTCCCCATCATAGCCACTATCAACGGTCAGACGCTGCACAATCATCATCATGGAAATAAGATTAAGAGTGGCGACCTGTTCCTGCTGGATGCCGGAGCGGAAACAGAAATGGGTTATGCAGGGGATATGACATCCACCATTCCTGCAGATGCCACCTATACCACCCGTCAGAAGGAAATTTACGATATCGTGATTGCCTCTCATGAAGCTTCTATCAAAGAACTTCGTCCGGGGGTTACCTTCGAATCGGTTTACGACACCTCTGCCAAAGTAATTGTGGAAGGCCTCAAGTCTCTGGGCTTTATGCGCGGAGATGCCGCCGAAGCTGTAAAAGCCGGAGCACATGCTCTTTTCTATCCCCATGGATTGGGACATATGATGGGACTTGATGTACACGATATGGAAAATCTGGGTGAGATTTATGTTGGACATAACGGCCAACCCAAAAGCACACAGTTTGGAAGAAAGTCATTGCGACTGGGCAGAATGCTTGAACCTGGATTTGTACACACCATCGAACCGGGTATCTATTTTATTCCCGAACTGATTGATCTTTGGAGAAGCGAACGTAAATTCGAAGAGTTTATCAACTACGAAAAGGTGGTAACCTACAAAGATTTCGGTGGTATACGTAACGAAGCCGATTACCTGATTACACCCACCGGATCACGATTGTTGGGAAAACAACTTCCTCGTACTACGGAAGAGATCGAGGCGTTGCGGTAAAGATGATAAAGATGCTGATATAACCATTTGAGCCTTGGTAATTGATGTAATCGTTGAATACAACACCAAATAGGTTCACTTGGCGTTCTTTGGATTCTTACCATAAAAGAACACCCTAAGTAAACATCATTCCCATATTAAGAGAAAATTAGAATAAAAAGAGAAGGAAGTTTCACTATCAGTGGATACTTCCTTCTCTTTTTATTCTATTCTTTATAGTTTGTGCAGGTAACTTACGATCGGCAGCCTTTACAGATTATCTTCTACACTAGATGCTGGTATTCTGTGTTTGCAAAACAGAGATTGAATAGTCCGTTACAACCCCCATTTCTTGAGGTGCAATTCCGACTCCATCTTATCTTCCACGGCATCGGGTAATTGATGAAAGAAATCAATGCCGGTCAGCTTCTCGGCTTCATCAATCGGCATGGCATATTTTTTCAAATCACTGTCTTCGTAATTCCGGTTCTCGAGAACAAACGCTACACCTTCCAGCGTAGTTCCGGTAGAATACATTAGCACTTTAAAAAACGCTTCAGGAATTCCGATACCGGTATCCCCTATCCGCTTCATCTTTTTACTGATAACCGGCCCGGTCACCACCCAAACCGACTTGTGTTTCTTAGCCCACACGCGGCATTTATTTTCAAGATCATTCCAGATACCCTGGTTCATATAGTGGTCCTGGGGACAAATATTACTGGTGTAGAAAGACTCCTTCATCGCTTGATGCGACCACTTCATATCCCCTGCCGGAGCCATGTGACCTCTGTCGTATCCGGAACGGCTGTAATCGCGGGTATCCGGTGTACCATCCAGTTCGGGATCCGGAACAAACTTATTGCTCCGTTTGCTTTTATTGCTTCCGGCCTCCTGAGCCGTCAGTTCGTAGGCTACCCAATTGGGTATACGATACGTTCTGTTGTAAGAAACGGCAAAGCTTTCGCGGGTTATAATTTCTTCGGGACGATCACTCTCCACACGAGGCATCTCAACCTCATCGGGCATACTGAAAGGGATGGTTTCGGGTTCCGAAATAACCGGAACATCCGTATTGGCAGGATCCGTCTCGGTATCTGCATACAAATCATCGGGATATCCGCTGTTCTTTTCGGTTCCTTTTTCAACTGATTCAAGCTTCTTTCCGATTGAGGAGGCATCCTGTGGAAAAATAAATTCATATCCTATCCAAAAAGCTATGAAACAGACGATAACAACACATGCAGTAACAATAATTTGTTTGATAAAATCGACAACTTGCTTCTTTTTGTTGCCTTTTCTGGTAGAGGGTTTTCTTGTCTTCTTCTTCGCCATTGTTCATCCTTTCTTTAAAACGAAGTGCAAATATAAAGACTATTTTGTATTTTTGCGCCCCAAACAGTATTTAGATGAGCATATACACACCTAAAGAACTTCCTGTTATCGCAGAGAAAACAGGAATCGACAAAGTAAATTACAGTTGGAAGAAAACCTTAACATTGGGCATGCTTGCAGGTGCCTACATAGCTATGGGGGCAACCCTTGCCGTTTTTGTAGGTTACGGTTTCCCGGGAATTTCGGAACAAAATCCGGTATTTCCCAAATTACTATCCGGATTGATGTTCCCGGTAGGACTTATGCTGGTTATCATAGCCGGGGCCGAACTCTTTACCGGCAACAATGCCATGCTGATACCGGGTTTTATGAATGGAAAAATAAAATGGCATACCGTTCTTAAAAACTGGGCATTGGTTTTTGGAAGCAACTTTATCGGGACAATCTTTTTTGCCTATCTGCTTGTACACATAACCGGCATTCTTAGTCACGCTCCGTGGCAGGAGTCAATCATACATACAGCCGTTTTAAAAACGACGCAACCCTGGCATGTAATCTTCCTGAAAGGGATTGGGGCCAACTGGCTGGTCTGTCTGGCTGTATGGCTGGGACTTACGGCCCATACCACTACTGGGAAGATTGCCGGCATCTGGTGGCCGGTGATGGCCTTTGTGGTACTGGGATACGAACACAGCATTGCCAACATGTTCTACGTCCCTATGGGTATTTTCGAAGGAGCCCCCGTTACCTGGAGCGCTTTCTTCTTTAACAACCTGATACCCTCCGCCCTTGGAAATATTGTGGGTGGGGCCGTATTTGTAGGAGGAATGTATTGGTACACCTATATAAAGCTGGAGAAAAAAGACTAAATAAAAAAGCCGCAGACCAATAAAACCTGCGGCTTTTTTTATTTTAAAATGCCAGTCCTTTCAGAAGATGAGATCCTGCCGTTACGTGGAATCGTTTACCGTTGGGAAAGTGTATCTCCGCCTTTGTTCCCGGGGGAACAACCGCATGGATTGTCATCGCTTTTCCTTTGCGGGTAATCGTAACCTCGATCAATCCGTGATGAGTGGAAACTTTGGCCGACGCATTTCCTACCGATCCCATCCGGGGAGCAATCTTAAACGTTTTGAACCCGGGAGAAGTAGGTTCGATACCGCATAAAAGCTGACTTAGAATGGTGAGCGGTCCGCCGCTCCAGGCATGGTTAATCGTACCACCGCCAAAACCATCTGCACCGATCCCCCACCCTTCAAACAAAGTGGTATAATCCTTATATCCCATCATTTTACTATAACGATCTTTCATCCGCGAAAGGGCGAAGTCGGCTTCCCCCATACGGAACAGCGCCTCCAACACATATTTTTCCATATACGGACTGGCATGATATTCTTTTTTGAACACCTGCAGCAAAGCCGGATACTTGTCGGCCGCAGCCAATCCGGAAACCACAGCCATAGCCTGCGCCCGGTCGTCGGTCTCCCCCTTATAACCGGGCGAACGATAAGCCAACCCGTTCCAGTATTTTGTATTGAAGCAAGATACAAAAGAGTTCATCATCCCTGTAAGCATACGCACATCATCCTCTTTACCCAGCATGGCAGCAAAATTTAATTCGGCTTTCAGGGCCAGGTAATACCAACAGTTGGTAAGCACTCCCATATCCACATGTTCACCCCAGTCGCCCCAATTCCAATCGCCAGAACGTTCCGTAACCAGACCATTCGCTTCGGGTTGCCAAACCTCGTGCAGGTAACGGTGCAGGCGGTCGTAAATAACAGGCACAAAGGTACTGTCGCCGCTATAAAAATACTGGGTATAAAAGCCATAGTAACCCACCGAAGCCAACATCTGCAACGGCAGTTCCCGTCCCCAGTTGACCGAAGGCACCGGCGAGAAGATCACCCCGTCCTCCCTTTGCCAGTTCATCAGTTCGTATATTCCTTTAAGAGCAAGTTTCTGTCCACGGGGATCCAGTGCGTAAAAGGCCTCGCCCAGTTCGTTCACCTCATCTCCCCACCATTGAGCCCGTTCGCGGTCCGGACAATCCATATAGGTATCACGCATGGTAACATACAGGGTACGTGCAGAACGCTTCCACAACTCGTTCAGGAAGGGGTCATCCGACGAGAAAGAACCGGCAAAATCGGCATTATAGCCTGTTTCGCGGTACTTTACATCCTTAACAACCACTCCGTCCGGAATAATGTATATCACTTCGTGACCATTCATCCAGCCCAGACTCTCGTAGGTCTGTTCTCCGGCACGGGTAACATATTCGCCACGAACGTTTTTCTCGCTTCCCCCTTCATAGTTATCGGTCAGCATACCTATGGTTTTACCGGCTTCGGCCTCCACATGTAAATAAGGGGTAACGTGGCAATTGTAGGGCAACCGGCAAAACAAGGTATCGCCGTTGGCCGACTTCCGGATTGCTTCGTACCCGCGCAATCCGTAATCTTTCCACAAAGGAATGGGGCGTGCCACCAATTTACCAAAAGGGTAAGCCTCCGCCCGGGCTAAGACAAGCGCCTGGGGCAGATTTCCTTTAAATGAAGAAAGGTGCCAGTCTTTTATCTCCTTTTGAGCATCGAAACGTATGTTACTTTCCGGTAGGCGGAAGTTGGGATGCGGAGCCGATGTATTTTCATAAGCAGTATAAAGTGTACAACGCCAGGAAGCATCGGATACCAACGAGAAAGCAGGTGATTGCGCATCAAACAACAACCCCGCCCTTCCGGTGCTGGCATGACTGAAACCGCTTTTCCCGAAATGCCAGACCAACACAGCCACCGTATTCTGTCCCGGTTTCAGCCAGGGAGCAATCTCCACCTCATCAAAGTAGGTGGCACCGGGAGCAGGTCCGCGTTTCAGTCCGCCTTCAAACACGACAAGGCTGTCGTTAATCCACATCCAATATTTTGAATCCGCAGCAATACGGGCCGTCAGTGCTGCGGGCACATCACTTAAAGTAAAGGTTTTTCGGTAAGCCAGCCATTCGTTAGTCTGACTCTGACTACGTTCTGTGCTTATCCATTGTCCTTTCCAGTCGTAAGCCATAGCAGACAACCCGAAGCACAATAACAAAAGCATTCCAAACAGTTTATTCATACTTATAGAAATTAGATTAACACTTTGTAAGCGCAAAACTAATGAAATAAGTAGAAAAACCAAGTATGAAATCTGACCTACTCCTTTTCCTTTATGATAATTAAAGCGTATTTCTGTTTTGTATCATCAATAACGATCCACAGGCGTATCCTGCATTTCCACCTCAAGCAATCCGCCCGAAACAATTTTACTGAACGGGATACGAGTGTCCTTACAGGGTTTCCCATTTAACCGGAACTGCTTAACGTACAGATTTTGTTTATTGTTATTAGCAGCCTTTATTACAAACTCATCACCTTTATAATACTTCTTGTTCAGCTTAATGGTAACCTTGTCGAACAACGTACTGCCCAGCGCAAACGAAGGCTCGGTATCAGTCAGCCCCTTTACATCAAACAGTCCCAGCGAAGCAATTACATACCAGGCACCCAGCTGACCCTGATCTTCATCCTGTCCATATCCATATCCGTGAATCCCCTCCACGCCGTAAAACTCATCCAGGATAGCCCTCACCCACTTCTGGGTAAGCGAAGGACGCCCCGCTTCGTTAAACAACCAGGAGATATGCAGACACGGCTGATTTCCATGATTGTAAAGCGTTTGTAGTCCGGCAAAAGCACCAACTTCTTTACCTCCGCTGAAAATCAACTTCCGCGAAACAGTAAAGATACTGTCCAGACGCTGGTTAAAGACATCCGCACCCACTTTGGATACCAGTCCCTTTACATCGTGAGGCACATAAAAAGTATACTGCCAGGCATTTCCCTCCTGAAAGCCTCTCCACACCTGCATAGGATCGAAGTCATCCACAAAGGCTCCGTTCGCTTTTCTGGGTCTGACAAAGTTGAGTGAGTCGTCGTAAATCCGCTCCCATCCTTTAGAAAGATCCATCAGTTTAGCGTAATCATCCGTCTTGCCCAACTGTCCGGCCCACTGAGCCACTGTCCACGCACTGTAGGCATACTCCAGGGTATGTGAAGCCGAGAACATAAAAGCCTCATCCGGACCATCACCTTTTTCCTGGTGGGGAACATAGCCATACTTTACAAACAGATCCGTATCCACCTTACCCGCACCAAGCGGGCGGTCAACGCCATCCAGCTCATTCTTCAGCGAAGCCTCGTAGGCCAGGTTCACATCGAAATCGCGGATGCCGCACTGATATGCACCGGAAAGAATGGCACTCAGCAGATTGGTTCCCACTCCGGAAACAAAACGGCTGCAGGCAATTCCATCGGCCAGCCATCCGGTATCTTTGTAAACCAGCAGGTGACTGCTGATGTAATCCGAATAATACTCCGGATAAGCCAATGCCCATACCTGAGCCAGATTCCACTGTGCACCCCAAGCTGCATCCGTGTTGTAAAAATTGTGCTTCGGCTTTCCCTTAAGCAATGGAATCTGTCCCACCGACCCATCGTTACGGGGATAAGCCCCATTCACGTCGCTTGCCAATCCACGTCCCAGCAACACATGATACAGACCGGTATAAAACTTCACCTTATCCTGGCGGTTGGGGGTTTCCACCCTGATTCTGCCCAGATACTCCTCCCATTGATCAGCAGCCTCCTGTTTCGCCTTATCGAAGGAAAGCGAAGCCGCTTCCGTCTGCAAATTCAGTCGGGCATTGGCGACCGACGTAAAGGAAAGACCTACCTTAACCGTAACAGCCTCCTGCTCTTTGGTCTGGAATGTAAGATACAGACCGGCACCCACTCCGGCCGACTCCCTGCTGCCGCTGCTCACAACCGCACCTTTAAAGGTACCGTAACCCGTAGGCTTTGCATCTGTTACAGCAGAGAAATACATAGTGACCGATGCATCCGGCTGGTATTTTTTCACATATTCGGGCAAGGTACGCACCCAACCCTCAATGCGGCCGTCGGCGGTAAGCTTCACTTCCGCATCCTCTACAGCCCCGCTCTCACCCTGACGGTTCCCGATATCAAACAGGATACGGCTCTCCTTTCCGGCAGGAAAGGTGTAACGCTGAAATGCAACCCGTGGAGTAGCCGTAAGTTCGGCTTTCACTCCGTGATCCTTCAGCAACACCGAATAATATCCGGCAGTAGCAAACTCGTCCTTGCGGTCGAAGCGGGAACGATACCCCGGAGCATTCATCTCCAGCGGGCCCGGAACAGTCACCAGCTTTCCAACAGCAGGCATTAAAACAATTCCGCCCACCTGGAATTCATGTAAACAGGGAAAACCTTCGATGGACTGATCCCGGTAATCGCAACCCGTTGCCTCCCATCCCCACTTATTACCAAGGTGACCATTGGTGGACGGAGCCGGCTTGGCCATTCCAAACGGTCGGGCACCGGGAGTAAAATGAAACCAGCGGCAATGGGCAGTCCCGATCAGCGGATCAACGTATTGTGCAAGAGAACGGGCATCAACCTTCAAACTGTTAGCAGGACTGCCGGCACCGGCAGTAAAAGGTAAAAGCCAGCTTGAAGCAGCTGCTAAAAAGGAAACAAGAAAAAGACGATTGTATTTCATAATTAGTTTATTTATCTGATAGTATTACAACTGATCCAGGGCATAGACATAGGCACCCAAGGCAACCGAACGGCTGGTGCCCTGTTTGCTAATCATCACTCCGAACCGTTTAAAAGGATCGTAATCAATCTGGCGATCCGTACCCGGAACCCTTATTTTTACCGCCTCTCCTTTAGCAAACACGGCAAACTGATCCTCTTCTTCCAAGTTAAACGCCTTCATCTGCAACCGGTTCACGGTTGTTCCATCCATCATTTGCAAGGAACTGTTAAGCTCAGCTATCAGGGAAGGCAAAATGTATCTGGAAGCACCGGCCAATCCTCCGCCAATGACCACCACCCCGTCAATCAGGGTAATAGCCTGAGCAATGGCATCCCCAGCCATCTCCCCCAGTTGTGCAAAAGAACGGATGGCCGCCTCTCTGTTACCCGGACGAACACCCTCTGCAATTTCAAACAGCTCTTTGGGAGTAAGGTGGGCCGACTCCTCATTCCACTCCCCGGCAAGTTCCTGATACACCCTTTTAACGGCACGGATACTTACACTTTCTTCTGCAATGCAATGGGGATACTTTTTATTCCGCAGGCACCACACATCACCCCCGGCGCCGTTGTCGCCCAAAAGCAATCTGCCGTCCAGCACCACACCCGCCCCGAATCCGGTGCCGAGGGTGATACCCAGCAGGTTTCTGTATCTGCGAATGCTCCCCGCCCCGGCCAAACGTTTATTCAATTGCGGCAGAGCTCCGGCAAGTGCCTCACCGTAGGCAAACAGATTTCCGTCGTTGTTGATAAAAACCGGAATACCAAACACCTCTTTCAGGTAGGGACCCAGTGCCACCCCTCCTCTGAAGGAGGGGAAATTAGGTAAGTCGCCGATGATGCCAGCCTCGTAATCGGCCGGACCCGGAAAAGCAAAACTAATGGCTGCCGGAGGTTCCGGAAGCGCCTTGCGAATGGTTTCGAAACCTTCGGTAATGTTACGGAGACAATCATTCAGGTTATGCGAAGCGGCAGGAAGGGTTACCGGTTCCACCACCTCCACTCCTCCCTGCATGGCAGAAAATACCAGGTTGGTACCCCCCGCATCCAGTGTCATTACAATACGTTTATCTGTAGTATACATACTGTCCATTTATAAAGTTATTCGCGAAAACGGACAAAAGCCTTGATCGTACCACAGCGTTTACCCTCTGATAACCCGATGGGGCGGATCGTATAACTCTCTGCCGATGCAGGCACTATAAAGGTCTCGGCATAGTGCACCACAAAAGGTTCGAATGCCTGTTGGGGACTTTCCACCAGAAGCTCGTCGCCCTCAATCACATTCAGCACATTCACACCACCACCTGTATGATGCAGCACCTTGCCGGTAAACCAATGGCGGCGGGTTTCTATAAATTCATTCTCATGCAAACCGGTACGCTCTTCGGTCCATCCCTCTCCGCTGGCAATCGGTTCCACCCGGTTTACAAGCTCCCTACGGGCAAAACCGGTAGTACGTTCCCACTTTATTACATTCTTTCCATGTTCGATGTTGATCGGACGGGGCAAGCCATCCAGTCCCAGTCTTCCCCAATCCCACAATTTAAAAGTAAACAAGCTTGGAGTGGCGCTAATCTCCAGCACCATTGCACCGGCACCCGAACAGTGAACCGTTCCGCCCGGAATAAGGAAATGATCGTGCTTGCGCGCCGGCCATTTATTTACAAAGCGATCCACATCCAAATCACCTCCTGCCTGTTGAGCCGCACGCAGCGCTTCAACCATCTCAGCAGGATCCACTCCCTCTTTCAATCCCAGGTAGACCGAAGCCTCTTCTGTGGCATCCAGCAGATAATAACTCTCGTCCTGCGTATAATACTGACCGAATGTATCCCGTATATACTGGGTGGTAGGATGCACCTGCAGACTCAGGTTACCGCCCTCCATCGTATCCAGAAAATCAAAACGAATGGGGAAATCGGCACCGAAACGCGCTTCCACCGGTCCGCCCAGCAACTCCTGCGTCTTATAGAACACCAGATTATTTGCCGGCATTTCAAAACGTACACCGTTTACAAGCAGTGAAAGACTGTTTTCTTCGGGCACACAATCAAAACACCAACCAAAGTTGGCCTGTTCCTTATCAAGGTCGCACACCTCCTTCATCCATTGTCCACCCCAGGGAGCAGGATCAAAGAACGGCACCACCCGGAAAGGACCCTGCACTGTTTTAGTCAGCCCCTCCCGCCAGGTAGATGCATCCACCATCTTAGGAAGATACGGAATCTGCGTATCCAGCCAATAATCCACCCGCGGAATCAATTGCTTCTTAAAATTATCACATACAATCCAATCCACAAAATAGCCACGTTTGTAATGAAGCGAAGGCGACTCCTCACTATTACGTACGCCCAGACCTTCAACCTCGTGCCTGCGCGAACGAAGCTGAATCTCCCATCGCGCCATATCCGCATATACCAACGTATCAGGCTGGTCCGCCACCCAGGCAGCACCGTGTCCATACACAAGCACCACCCCCTGTAACTGTTTCAGTCGGCGGCGAAAAGCCTCTACCTTGCTGTTATCCAGAAAATCGGCGTACGAAAAAGAAGAACGCCTTCCAAACAACCGGTCGTCGGTCAGAAACGGACGCGTCATCTCCTCTATCTCCTCTTCGGAGCGGAAAAGATCGCGCGTATCCACCCGTTCGTCCACCGGCAAAAGAGCCAGCTGTTCAAGCAGCTCTTTGTGATGCACCCCCTGATAGCATTCCACCACCAGCACATGCCTTCCGTTTTGAAGGGACAAATCCATCTTTATCTGGTTCAGGATGGCATCCCATCCCTCCCAAAGAGATCCGTTAACCGAAGTGGACGGATATTTATCATAATCACTTTTTCTCATTTTACACGTATATCATTTTTTTTTGCAAAGGTATTTCGTAAATCCAACCCGGGGAAGTACATTTGTTCCGATTTACTTATACAATCTTACGATACTATAATGATAAAGATCAAAGAAGGATTTAAAGGCGAACGTTCCATCTCCCTGCCCGAGGAGCTGCTTACTCAATACAGTAAGGATCCGCTTATAGGCAACCTGTACGTACGAAAGATAGGATTTTTTCCGAAGGTGAAGTACCATTTTGTACAAAAAGACAAAGGATGCAACTATAGTATGCTGATCTACTGTACAGACGGCAAAGGATGGTACAGGATAAAAGGAAAGGAGTACCGGATCGAACAAAACCAGTACATCATCATCCCGGCCAACGAACCCTATGCTTTCGGGGCCGACGAGAAAGATCCGTGGACTATCTACTGGCTCCATTTCAGGGGAAAGATGAGTGCCAGCTTCTATCCGCAGCATCCCAATCCGGTATCCATCCTGCCGGGAGAATACTCGAGGTTGCAGGACCGCACCCAACTATTCGAAGAGATTTACAGCTGTTTCTCCATGGGCTATATCAAAGAATACATGAGCTACTCTTCCATGTGCCTGTATCTTTTCATGGGATCTTTCCTGTGGCTGGAACAATTCCGGCACTACAAGATACCGAGCCACCGTGAATATCCGTTCTCGTCGCGGGTAATCCATTACATGCAGGAGAACATCGACCACAACCTTACCCTCGAGCAACTGGCGGCCTACTTCAAGTATTCGCCGTCTCACTTCTCCATGCTGTTTCAGAAGGAGACCGGCTCGTCGCCCATCAACTACTTTATCCGGCTTAAAATACAGAAGGCCTGCCAATACATCGAGCTTACCAATCTGAAGCTGAATGAGATCGCTTTACGGCTGGGCTTTGAAGAGCCGGCCTACTTCTCGAGGCTTTTCACCAAGGTTATGGGTATCTCTCCCTCGGCATACCGTGCAAAAGAATCGGAACATAGTGCAAGTCAAACAGAATAATAATACAACGATGAAACACATCTTCTTATCCGTTTTGCTGTCGACCATGCTTCCCTGTACTTTTTGCCAGGCTGCCGATGGCGGTCATATCCTCTGGAGTATTGGGAAAGCCGACCATTCCACGGCCGATCTGGCTTTGGGTCCCGACAAATATAAAAGTTACCTGGAAGCCGACTTCGGGTTCGAAGACCGCTATTTCCTGATCGAAAAAGATACCGCCTCCAGATCCTTTCCCTATGTAATACCGGGACCGGCCGACGAATGGGGTGGCACCTGGAGCACTGCAGGCTGGCGTACACACGAATCCAACATCCTTTTCGGATTGGACAATATACCGGCACAGGGAACCTGGAAGCTGATAATCGTTGTGGCCGACAATGCCGTAAAGAAACCGCCCCTGTTGAAGGTAAGCATCAACAACCAGTCACAAAAGTTCCAGCTACCCGCCGGAGCAAGCGACCTATCGATTGCAGGCAAGCTGCAGAGCACATCCGGCCGCACACTCGAGATCCCTATCCCGGGCGAAACCCTAAAAAAAGGGGGTAACAGCATCACATTATCTGTACTGGAAGGGTCGTGGATTTTGTTTGACCACATCCGTCTGGAGGCTCCTGCCGGAACCAGATTAACCCGTCCTGAACCGGTTTTTATACGTAATACGGAGGTTGCCGACTATGAGATACACCGCGACGGCAAGAATTTTCAACCTTTTCTGGCAGATTTGGAGCATCTGGAGGGAACTCCTCGCATTTCGTTCCGGCTGGACGGGAAAGAGATCTACAGTCAGCTGCTGGACACCGCCCGGTATCTGCTCGAAATCCCCATGCCCGCTGTGAAGAAAGCCTTAACAAGCAACTACCAGCTGATGTGCAATGGAAAGGTCTTACAGCAAGGAAAAGTAAACCGCTCGCCCCAACCATTGCAAACTCTGGCCGGATATGTAGATACCCGCATCGGTACGGCACATTCGCGCTGGATGATCGCTCCCGGTCCGTGGATGCCCTTCGGAATGGTAAAGCTCAGTCCGGACAACCAGAATGCCGGTTGGCAGGCAGGCTATCAGCCCACCTTCGAGAGTATCGGCTGTTTTAGTCACATTCACGAATGGACCATGGGGGGACTGGGTATGTTGCCCACCAACGGGAAACTGCAGACGGTTATGGGAGACGAGATGGATCCCGATTCGGGGTATCGCTCGCGCATAGACAAAACAACCGAAGAGGCTCCGCTGGGATACTACAAGGTGAAGCTGACCGATTACGATATCCTGGCCGAGCTTACCGCAACCACCCACTGCGGATTTCAACGATACACCTTTCCTTCCAAGCGTGACAGTTCGCGGGTATTGGTGGACCTACATATCCCCACCGAATACGATTATCAGTTGTGCGAGATAGATATACGCAAGGTAAGCGACACCCGCATCGAAGGATACAGCAACCAGCTATCCAAAAATGTATGGAGCCACGATGCCGATCAGGCCTACATTGTTCACTTTGTAATAGAGTTCGACCAACCCATCCAATCCATGGGAGGCTGGGCAGACGGACAGCACCGGATAACGGATCATCTTTCGGCTAAAGAGATACGTGATGGGGGCGTATGGCTTCAGTTCGACACACGCAGCAATCCTGTAGTGCAGGCACGTTCGGGTATATCGCTGGTAAGCATCGCCAATGCCTCACTGAACCTCGAAACGGAAATAAGCAAACCCTTTGGATGGAACTTCCAGGCGGTACGTAACAACCAGCAACAGGTATGGAATAATCTGCTGGGGCGCGTCGAGATAAGCACAGACAACCGGATGGAAAAGGTACGCTTTTACACCAATATGTACCGGGCATTGTGCAGTAGAAATACATGGAGCGACGTTAACGGCGAGTGGGTTTCGGCCGACGAGCAGGTAAGACGCTTCACCAATCCCGACGACCGGGCGCTGGGCTGCGATGCATTCTGGAATACTTTCTGGAACCTCAATCAGTTCTGGAATCTGGTAACACCCGAATGGAGCAACCGGTGGGTGAAATCGCAACTCGCCATGTACGATGCCAACGGATGGCTGGCTAAAGGACCTGCAGGGATGGAATACATACCTGTAATGGTGGCCGAACACGAGATCCCCCTCATTGTAGGAGCTTACCAAATGGGAATACGAGGCTACGATGCCGATAAAGCCTTCGAAGCAGTTAAGAAGATGCAGACAACCCCCAGTCAGCCTGTATGCGGAGGCTATGCCGGCAACCGCGACCTGCTTCCCTATCTTCAACACCAATTTGTGCCGGCCGACAAAGGAAGGTTTTCCAACACCCTCGAGTATGCTTACGACGACTGGACAGTAGCCCAGTTTGCTAAAGCTTTGGGTAAAGAAGACGATTACAAAACATTCTCCCAAAGAGGTTCGTGGTGGCGCAATGCCATCCATCCGGAAACCGGTTATGCCCAATTGCGCAACAGCGACGGGAACTGGGTGCCTGACTTCGATCCGTTCCGCTCCGGAGCCAACGAACAATATGTGGAAGGCAATGCCTGGCAGCTAACCTACTTTGTGCCGCAGGATGTACCCGCTCTGGTAAACGCTGTAGGAAAAGATCGTTTTGTAGAACGACTCGAATGGGGATTTCAGGCCAGCGAACCCTGGCGTTACAATGCCCCCAACGACCAGTACTGGGACTACCCCGTTGTGCAAGGCAACCAGCAATCCATGCACTTTGCCTTTCTTTTCAACTGGGCAGGCAAACCCTGGCTCACGCAGAAGTGGAGTCGTTCCATCATAGAGCGTTACTACGGAGTTGGGCAGGCCAATGCCTATCTGGGCGACGAAGATCAGGGGCAGATGAGTGCCTGGCTTGTAATGGCATCGCTGGGACTTTTCCAGACAGACGGCGGATGTAGTACCAACCCGGTATACGAAATTGCCAGTCCCCTTTACGAAAAGTGTGTGATTCATCTGGGAGAACAATTCGGAAGAGGGAAGCAATTCACCATTCAGGCACGGGGTGTTTCCCGCAAAAACATCTACGTACAGCGTGCCTCCTTAAACGGTCAGCCGTTGCAAACGTTCCACTTCCCTGCCGCCGAGCTGCTAAAGGGAGGTTCTTTAATCCTCGAAATGGGACCTCAACCCAATAAAATGTGGGGAATTGAATAAATTTCCGCTAAAATTAACAGCCATCTATGTTGTTTAACATGTTTTATAGATAAAAGACTTGACAAACACCTTGGATGGCTGTATCTTTGCATCGTGGTTTTTTCATAATAGTATTAGATTTAAGGTTAACAAAGTTTGGTTAGGGGATGTCGGGATGACATCCTTTAATTGTTTATAGACGGTTCACTTTGTAAAAAAAATCAAATCGGTTCAATCCATTATTGCAGATACCCCTTATCGCCATTTGTATGTTTTTGTTGTCTTATTAGGTGATAAAGCTATATCCTTACTACCCAAAAGTAAATATATTGTTGGGTAAGCGGACCTTAGCACGGAATTTTAGCCTTCAAGTACGCGATAAATGCTTCTTTATACGTTTCTGTCACATGGATTACTTCATTACTAAGGTATATGCAGTTATTGCGATCTACCGACTTTATCTTGTCAAGAGCTACAATGTATGAGCGATGGACACGCATAAAGTGGTTAGAAGGCAACATTTCTTCCATTGCTTTCATGGTGAGATGAGTAATCAGGGCTCTTTTTTCGTTTTCCAAATAGATGTATACGTAATCCTTCAATCCTTTAACATACACTATTTGAGAGAAGTCAATCTGCCTTAGATGGTTGTTGGTACGGACATAGATGCTGTTTTGTTCGGAGATTTGCCCGGGTACAAGAGTAACAGACGATGTAGCAGAGATCCCTTGCTCTTTTCCGTAAACAAGTTCGAACCATTGTTTTGCTTTTTCCGTTGCATTCAGAAATTTATTGTATCTGATGGGTTTCAACAAAAAGTCCAGCGCATTCACCTCGTAACTTTCAAAAGCGTATTGCTTGAAAGCTGTAGTAAAGATTGTTTTCGTTGCATGGGGCGCCATAGCAGACAGGTTGAGCCCGTCTAGGTCCGGCATCTGAACGTCTAAGAAAAGGATATTCACAGGTGTTTCCAGCAAAGAAGAGAGAGCCTGTACTGGATCGCTGAAAGAAGCTGTCAGCCTGAGATATGGGGTGCGAATAATGTAATTTTCCAGCAATTTGATGGCAAGCGGCTCATCGTCTACAACCATGCATGTAAGATGTATCATAAGCAATTTTGAAGGGTTATTTGTACAAAATAAATATCGCCCCGTAGTTCCTGTACATACTGATAGCAATCGGGATAGGTTAATTCAAGACGACGCTTCAGATTCTCCAGACCTATGCCCGAACCTATACGGTCCATTTGCGTTTTAGGATAATAGCTGTTCTCGCAGGTAAAAACAAGTTGTTCACCCTGAGCGCCGAAGCGGATGCGGATAATCGATTCTTTTCTGCTGTTTACTCCGTGCTTGAACGCATTTTCTATCAAAGAGATAAAGAGGAGCGGGGCAATCTGTCCCGACTTGGGCGGCTGTTGCAACTCTACATCCACTGTTGTCTTTTCGTTACATCGTAATTTCATCAGATTGATATAATTATTCATGAATTCGACCTCTCCTTCAGTAGGAACCTGTGTCTGATTCGAATCATAAAGGGTGTACCGTAGCAAGTCACTCAATTGCCCTATGCTATCCTGTGCTGTGTCTGCGTCAATTTGAACAAGACTGGAAATGTTATTCAGCGTATTGAACAAAAAGTGCGGATTCAGCTGATTCTTTAAAAAGGCAAGTTCTGCCTCAGCGCTCTTTTGCTTCTCCTCTTTTAGTCTTACATTGAGGTCGTTCCAACGAACAATATAACGCAGACCTGTTGCACACCCCACAAACACGATGTTGATAATAAAGGAGGCTGCGGCCAGCGACCAGAAAGCTACCTTCCAGTTTTCCTGTAACTGAAAGGTGGGGGTGAACAGCCACAGGTGAATACCCGAAATAGCCAGAAAATTAACCAGATAAAACAGGATTGCCCGTTTCCGGAACAGCAAATAGGGCACAAATCCATAGAAATTGATAAAATAGAGAACGGCCGAAGGTAAAACAAACTTGCCTGTTACCGTGATTGCATTCAACGCCTTTCCAATGTCCTGATTAGATACAAATTCAATACATGCAGGAGTTATTAACAACGACAACCAGATAAGAATCTGTATAATGATAAGATGTATATATTTTTCCGAGTATGTCATTGTTACGAAGTTTTGTCAAAAATACTCATTTACTTTGAATCCATATCAATAAATCAACATATTTCCAATACTCTCAGTCTGAGAATCATCATTCTTAACGTCGTTGTTGCTGATTGTACGTTTTGTCTTCTTATTGGATTGTTGCTTACCCAACGTGTAGCTGATGCTTACACCGAGGTTACGCAATGGTAGGGTAACAATCGAGCGGTTGATATATTCTTTTCCTTTGGCGTACAACTTTAGTTCGAGACCATTGCTCGACAGGCTGGTCATACCCGACAGACTAACGCTCAGTTTGTTTTTCAAGAAAGTGCGCGACAAACTTCCCATCATGGCATTAAAGCCAGTAGACCATCCTTGCAGGTTGTATTGCTTCGTCGAGCTGATCAGGTTCATGCTCAAACGAATATCCCAGGGAAGGGTTTGCTGAAAGCCCAACATTAGGTTGCCTTGCCAGCCACTGTTCGAAATACCCAATTCCATGCTGTTCAAATCTACATACGATGCACTTCCATTCAGTGTGAAACGGGTTTGTCTGCCTGCATTCCAGTTAACAAAAGTGTTTAGTCCGGTCTGACGGTTTTCCACAATATTATCGTAAGTCGTATTCAGAAGATTGTCTTTGAAAAAACTGTACTTTTCAATGGCATTGTTACATAAGCTCTGTCGTAAGGTTAGATTCACCATCCAAACCGGTGTTGTCAAGTTGTAGACTAAACTCAGATTGTGAGCCTTTTCACTTTTCAGGTTTGTGTTACCATCCGATATACTAGTAGGATCGGATTTGTCCACGTAAGGATTCAAGAAGCCAATACCCGGTCTGCTGATTCGCATGTTATAGGTCAACCCATAATTCTGACTCTCGTTCATTTTGTACGAAAGATTGGCAGACGGAACCAAATTACCGTATTTTACCTTAAAGTCGGTACCCTGACCTGTTTTATATTCCACATCCTGCCAGGTATACTCATAACGCAATCCACCGTTAAACTTCCAGCGGTTCACCTTCACACTGTATTCGGCATACCCGGCCACTATGTCGTTATAATGCTTGTAGTTGAGGCTATTGTCGGCTACATACTCAAAGGCGTCCTCTTTATTTACATAATATTTGGAATCGGAAGAATTGTTACGCATAATATATTTAATCCCCATATCTAAAATCTGACCAATACCTAAAGGCGTAGAATAATCCAGCTGAAACGTATTTTCTAATGTGTTTTTGTGTGCATCTGTATAACGGTCGGTTAAATTCAGGAAACTGTTTTCATCAGTCGCATCAAACAAACTGTACGTATTTGTTTTGTCGGGCGTGGATGAGACTAAATAAGATAAAGTCAGCATCCTGTCTTTGTTCCCTGCAAAAGAATGCTGAAAATCGATGTTCCCGTTAATGGAATAACGATCTCCCCTTGAGTCAGAGCTACCCATATAGCCAAAGCCTGTCCCATAATTTCCTCCACTCATGTTGGTTTGTGTGAAAGAGTTCACATAAGTACCGAATCCCATTAGACCAAATGACGCGGAAAGTAAATTCATAGAATCTATCTCATAGCCAAGGGTCAGATTGCCCATCTTTATTTTAAAATTGGTGTTGCCCAACTGAGAGTTATCCATAAACGAATTACCCGAAGAGTCGAACTGCTCCCTGCTTATTTCGGTCTTTGTGTTCTTGATCTTGCTGTCGGCTACATTCCCATTAACAGTCATTGTAAGTTTACCCTGCTGAATGCTTGCATAAATACCCCCGGCTATGCCCTTGGTATTTGCCATACCTCGTAGAGTTGCGTTATAGCCATTCATCGGATTGGTTGTTCCGGATACTTTATTTGTAATCAGGTTAAGTACACCTCCAACTCCTTCTGCATCGTACTTAGCTCCCGGATTGGTGATAACCTCAATATTCTTTACGCTGGTCGCAGGCATGTTTTTAAGTACAACCGAAGGATTGCTGCTAAGCATCACGCTTGGTTTTCCATCAACGAAGACTTTAAAATTACTGCTGCCGTTTACTGTTATGTTGTCGTTACCATCAACCGCAACCATGGGTACCTTGCGGAGCATGTCAAGTAATGAATTCGATTTTGCATCGGCATCATCGGCAATACTATAACTCATTTTGTCTACTTCCATCTTGATTAATGGTTTCTGGGCCACGATCTCGACGTTTTTCAACTGTTTTACATCCTCTGCGATAAAAAGTGTATCAAGATTGACCACCGAGTCGCCTTTTAAGGTGAAGGGCACGTTTACATTACTTTTCCCGACAGAACTGAACAAAATAGTGAATTCTCCTTTACCGGTCAGTGATTGTTCAAATCTGCCGTCCATATCAGTTACCGTCATCGCCACCGGATTGTCCGGTTTGTGTTTATTGGTAATCCGGACAGTTGCGTAAGGTTCTCCCTCATGGGTGAGTGAATCCAATAATACACCTCGAAGTAATGTTATCTGCGCATTCGCAGTAACAGGAAAAAAAAATACAGCAAGCAAGGCTATAAATACAAAAACAACTTTATTTTTCATCTTCTGCTATTTTAATAATAGAACAAACTTACTGTTTGCACATCTATATTCAAGTGTTTTTTAGACGAACACCTGCACAGAGTGCGATGAACAACACGCAATTTCTCGATAAATTGTGGTACTTATCAAATCAATTTTTGAAGAAATATTACGTCTTTTAGCTAACATACCGGAGCTTAATCAAGATTTAACAGCTCATTTTTTTAAATAGTGTTGACAATTCTTAATCTATAGAATATTGTAATGAAAATTAAAATTTTGGTTCTGTACTGGGATATGGACAATACACAAAGTATGAAAATCTTCATTATAGGAACATCTGGCGATAACGGGCAATTAAGTCGTAAGCGCTCCCGCATTCACCCCTCGCCCCCTGACCAATACTAAACAGGAGTCGGCCCCCCGGGAAACAACTCCAGCATAATCCCCATGCCTCTTCTGCATATTTCAACAACCGGCAACTAATCCTTTCCCTATTGGGAACTATTCCAATGCATACGACAAACTAATCCCGGCTCAACGAACAATTATTCGTTTGACATATGTTGAATGCAAGTTATCCAATTGTTGACTTTGCGTTCAACATATGTCAAACGCAAGATCAACAATTGTCAAACGAATAAATCATAGTTATGAAAAAATTAGATCTTCGTTTAGAAAGTAATAAGACACTACAGGATAAATACTTAGTCTTCACCGCGCATTTCCAATTCTATTCTCACCCATTCCCTCCATTTTTAGTTCTTAAATTTTCCTCTAAAAAGAATACTGCATTCATCGTTAGCATCGTTTTCTGCGATAATAGATTTCAGCTTCTGTAATTCTTGTTTTTGTGTTGAAGTGAGGGATTCTTCTTTAATTTTTTGAATCATTGCTGTCCCATTAAAATCTAAAATAGTTCTTTGAAATATCTGAAATTTAGTTAGTTATAGAGGTTTTTCGAGCGAGACGATTTCAATTGATAACTTTGCAGCCCATAATAAAGGCTGCAATGAATAAAGAGAAATATGTGTTTGCCCAGTTGATCTCATTTCTGAATGAAGATAAGTTCCGACGTATTGTCAACAAGTTCCAAGGGAATCGTTACATCAAGCATTTCACTTGTTGGAATCAACTTCTATCTTTGATGTTCGGACAACTCTCCAATCGTGAAAGTTTGAGAGATTTGATTATCGCTCTTGATGCCCATCACTCTAAATGTTATCACTTGGGAATAGGAAGGAATGTATCAAGATCATCTCTGGCAAGAGCCAATCAAGATAGAGACTATCACATCTTTGAAGAGTATGCCTACTACCTGATAAACGAAGCAAGACAAAAGCGAGCCACGGAAATCTTTAAACTCGGAGGGAACATCTATGCCTTCGATTCGACAACCATTGATTTGTGTCTGGCCGTATTCTGGTGGGCAAAATTCCGCAAGAAAAAAGGTGGTATTAAAGTACATACATTATACGATGTGGAAACACAGATACCTGCATTCATTCATATCACTGAAGCGGCAGTACACGATTCAAAGGCAATGAAAGAAATCCCTTATGAATCTGGCTCTTACTACATCTTTGACCGGGCTTATAACAATTTTAAGATGTTGTATAAAGTTCATCAGATTGACGCATTCTTCGTTGTCAGGGCAAAGAAAAACCTGCAATACAAATCCATCAAATGGAAACGCAGACTTCCCAAGAATGTACTTTCAGATGTGACAATCGAATTGATTGGTTTTTATCCCAAGCAATACTATCCCGAGCAGTTCCGGCTTGTAAGATACTGGGATGAAGAACAAAAACGAGAGTTTGTATTTCTAACCAATGCGATGCACATTTCTGCTCTTCAGGTGGCTGAACTTTACAAGAACCGCTGGCAAGTAGAGTTGTTTTTCAAATGGCTGAAGCAGCACCTCAAAATCAAGAAGTTTTGGGGTACTACCGAAAATGCTGTCCGGGTTCAAATCTATTCAGCCATATGTACATACTGCCTGGTGGCAATCGTTCAACACGATATGCAACTGGATAGAAGTACATACGAAGTTCTTCAAATATTAAGCATTTCATTGACTGATAAAACTCTTCTTCGAGACCTCTTTGATAAAACTAAATTTCAAAATGACAAAGAACGATTTGGACCAAATGGACCAAGTTTATTTAATTATTAATAACGTCCCATTTTTAATGGGACACTAGTGTTTTTGAATATATTCACTTACTTTACTACTAAAATCTATTATACTAAAGGAAGGACCATTCATCGCATATAAAATACTATATTGACCATATATAAGCCCGAATGATGTTTCAAATCCGTCAAAATAACAACCTCTTAATGTTTTCTTATCGACTATTATTTTTTGTGTAAATAGCTCATCATCATCAGCCCCAATTCTCTGACATTTTTGAACAATATATTGATGCGGTAGTTCATGTATAATATTCCAATCAAAATCATCCCCATTTACCATAAACTTCGGCTCTAAACGATTTTTAGGAATATCATAATGATACAAAAACTCGTTTCCATTAGGAATTCCCAATCTGAACAATTCGACTGCATCTGTACGAAGACGGGTGATGGTTGATTCACTGAACGAGGTTACATCTTTATAGTAGTCAGACATTTTAGCCCCTTGAATCAGATTTCCTTCAAAATCCTGAATCCATACACAATAATTAGTATCCGGACTAATCGGTTTGGTAACCAACACCTGTTTTTTGTCTCCGTAAACCTTTATAGTTGAACCATAAAGCAGACTTTCAGCTAATTTTATGCGGGGATATATATTCCCTTTAAAATCATAAACCAATATGTAATCGGTACTAAAAGGTAATATATAGATCCGGTCGTTTTTTTCATCCATGTCTATAGCATCTATTACGGTATATTCACCCGGACCTTGTCCTATGGCTCCGATATGGCGCAAAAAAGTTCCGTCTTTACGGAATAATTTCATTGGAAAATAGCTATAGGCAGTTACTCCTATATAATTTTCTGTAAAATAGGTATGAACAAACCGTTTGCTAATTAGTGCTTCTTCATTTTTATTATCCATTTTGATAACCTCAATACTATCAACCAATAAATTCAAAGGGATATTCTTTTTTTGCTTGACTAATTTAGAATCACATACAATTACGGTGTCACCATTGATAACTTCTCGCTTTGCGATAACATCACATTGATCCCAGAATGATTTGACTTCTTGTTTCGTCGTTTCTCCACAAGAAAATAGGGCCGAAATACAGGATAAAAAGAAAAGTAGTTTTTTCATGGCTAAAACAATATTATTCTTTAAAATAGATAACAAATAAACTTCACCGTGCATATCCAATTCGGTTCTCACCCATTCCCTCCATTATGTAGGAATAAGAGGTAACCGCATCAGCCGAATAAAACTCAACTGTAGCTTTACCTTCGCTGTCGGTTGTAACAACCGGGTTCCAATAAATAGTTGTCCTTAAATCGGGTGTAGAACTCCCTTTGATTTTCGGATCATCATAAGCGGGTACATAAAACTCTTTACGCACACAATACCCCTCCGGTTTGTAACTAACCAATCCCGGAGGCGCTATCTCGGAAGACAGGATAATATCCATGGGATTTCTGGTTTTAATTATAACCACTCCATTTGCTCCCCTGGCTCCCCAAAGAGAAAGTCCTGTACGCGAAACCAATTCAATCGATTCGATATATAAAGCCGGAGCTTCCATCATATCTTTTATACTTTCCTTATCAGTTTCTACGCCATCAACGATCCAAATGGCACCGCTTCCCGGAAGTCTACTTAACTCATGCTTCAGGGGCATTTTATTATTTAATTCGTTTCTGCCTACTTTATAACTAAACATTCCCTGCCGGATCTTATCCTCTTTCTCAGCCTCCATCTTCTTTCCTTTAATCTCAACATCCGGCAGATTGATGGTCCACATACTTTTCTCAAACTTTCGATGTTGTCCGGCCTGTTTAATGTACGAATGAGGCAAGGCTGCCGAATGAGAGACCGGCGACAAAGGAATAACATTCAGCTGCGCATGATTGTCGGTTGAATCAATCTTCACATCCAGAAACGTACGGTTGTTACGCTTGTTTCTTCCCTGTAAAACAAAGAATGCTGTATCCGGACAATCAAAACCTATAAAACCAAAACGACCACCGGCATCGGTTTTCGCGGCATCGGGAATCATACTTTTGTTGTTGCTGAATAGAATTACCGATCCCTCTTTGATTGGTTTACCAAGCATATTTATAAGTTTTCCGGTGAGTTGAAACTCCTTTTCCACCGGATAAACCGGTTTTTGTTGTGTAGTGGCAATCCCCTGCCAAGAGAAGCGCCGCCAGCCCTGGGTACTGAGTAACAAATCCAGAGCCTCCATCCGTTCCGCCTCATCACCCGCAAAATACCACCCTGCATTTTCTATATAGCCTTTTAAATCGGCCTCCAGCAGAAGAGAGCCTTTTATGTTATGCACATCAATCGAAGGAGAAACAACTTTATCATCTGTCACCGACAACGAAAAGCTCCCTTCCACCGGCTTACCCGTTTCATCCGTAACCTTCATTGCCAGACGGATCTTTTCCCTGTCACCATATTCGTTTTTATCCGGAACCATCTCTATTTTCAAACCATCCTTCCGGTCTATAAAAATAAGCCGCTCACTTACTGGAGTACCTTCTTTGAAAAGGGTAAACACGGCAATTCCCGTAGGAAATTTATTCTTCGGTATAACAACCTGTTCCATTTCTTTCCTTCGTATACCGTCCAACGCATAACATACCGAATGCCGGGACTGGCCGATAATACTGATCTGTTCAGGCTGAATCTGGGTTGATCTGATTACTAAGCAGATTGAATCGGTCGATTGGGTAGCCGAAACTGTCAACCCCTCTTCCGCTAAAGGCAGGTGAAACAATTTCGTTTTGCCTCCCGATTCAACCGAAGCCGTGTAAGTGCGATCCTGTTCGGGCAGAAAAACGAAACTCCCCATCCCCAAATGCTCGCTTTGAAACTGGAGCAACTCCTTCCCTGTATCATCCCGCAAAATGCCCCGGGCATCCTTTCCGAATCCGTCGCTGCCCAATACTTTAAATGCGATTTTATTTTCCATACCCTTAAGAAGAACGCCTCCTTCGGGAAAGAAATCAACCACGAAATCTGAATCTACTGAGAGATTTTGTGCCTTTAATGACGAGCTTCCAACAGTAATATCCCGGTGATAAAAATACGCTTCCCCCGCATTACGCATCCAGTTGGTATATGCCCTTAAATGATAATTTGCTGGTGGAAGGGAATCCGGAAGTTCAATTTGTCCGGCAAACTCATTATTATCCGAGTGTAATACAATGCGGCGGACCGTATGCTTCTTTTGATCCGTAAGTTCCACATATATAATACGACTACCATCCATATCCTTTTTCAGATGCATATTCGTTAAGTAAGCCCTGAGGTATATAATCTCTCCTTCCGCATAGTAAGGCTTATCAAGGTGAAGATAGATTTTTTCCACAGGATAAGAGCCGGCATACTCATTAAACGAATGAATCAGGCCATTCACTTCCTGCGTATAACAAAGCTTAAAGCAAGACACTAAAAATAGGCAAATCAGTAGTTTTTTCATGGCTAAAACAATATTATTCTTTAAAATAGATAGCAAATAAACCTCACCGCGCATATCCAATTCGGTTCTCACCCATTCCCTCCATTATGTAGGAGTAAGAGGTAACCGCATCAGCAGAATAAAACTCAACCGTAGCTTTACCTTCGCTGTCGGTTTTAACAACCGGGTTCCAATAAATTGTTGTCCTTAAATCGGGAGTAGAACTTCCTTTGATTTTCGGATCATCATAAGCGGGTACATAAAACTCTTTACGCACACAATACCCCTCCGGTTTGTAACTAACCAATCCCGGTGGCAACACATCGGAAGACTGTACAATATCCATAGGATTTCTGGTTTTAATTATTAATGCGAATCAGTAGTTGAAATCACTTGCTGATTCGCATTAATAATAAATTGTATTTGTCAAAACTAATCAATAGGCTCCAATCTATAACGAAATAGTTGTTCACTTTTTGTTCACAAATGACTTTTCACACTAAATAGTTGATATAAAGTCATCTAAATCTGCTGCGGGGCAATCGCATCCGTTTATTTTTTCAAGTAACCTTCTTCTGCACATGGAGACAGCCGATTTGGTTCTACCTATAATTTTTGAGATGGAAGTTACTGAAAAGCCTGCTTTAAGAAGGTAACAGACGTGGAGTTCTGTTTCGGAAATTTGTTCACAACAACTTTTTAAGCGTACTGCAAAGTTGTCGTATATATTATTCAGTTCCTTTTCCAATGCGATCCAGTCTTCCCGGGTCATCTTTTTTCCCTCTTCGTCGTTACTTATATCTTTAATTTTCAAATAGATTTCAGTTTGAAAAAAGCTCATCTTACGCAAATCATCTTCATTAGAAAGATTTATAATACGAACATTCTCCTTTTCCAATAATTCTGCACGCGCTTGAATAAGTTCTTTTGATTTGGAATCAAGTTCTTGCTTGATAGAAGACATCTGTTGTAGTCTTTTATTTCCTTGAATTAACAATATAAATATACAGGCGATGAAAAGAACTAAAAGAAGAATAAACAGATGATTCAAGTCTTTATGTGATATATCTCCATGACTGCATGCAGGAAAAAAAAGCAGGATTAGTAGAATAATTATCCATTGTATAGAACAAAATAGCTGATATATTTTAGATAATCTGTTATTTTTCATCACATTGAGATTAAAGGTGGGAGCAAGTTAACTAATACTATTTGCTCCAAATATATCAATTAATTTATTAATAACACAAGATATTTAATAAATTAATCAAAATTAAATATCCATAGAGTAAACAACCGAGGGTCTACTCTATGGATATTTAGAAATCTATCGGATAAACTTAGTTCTTCTTTATTACAAAGGAGTGGATACCCGAGCCAATGCGATACTCCTTATCTGCGTACACGGTAGCCGTTGTTCCGGCGGGGATTTCCACAGTCAGCTTTACGTTTCCGTCTTCTCTTTTCCACTCACTACGGATAAGCCCCTTTACAGATTTGTATGAACCTTTTACCCATTGAAGGTCCTTTACAAAGTAAGGACGAATCACCACATGTGCAAATCCGGGCTGATCGGCATCGTAGTTTATACCAGTCAGACAATTATACATCCATGCGCTAACATCACCCATAAATACATGGTTTAAAGATGCATCACGAAACTCCGGACTCATGGTCCAGGTTTCAGGCAAGGTGGTGTATCCCATAGTCTGTACAAAATACCCCCACGAAGGTGCCTCGGTTTTAGTTATCATACGATAGGCATCTTCCACATAACCATAACGTGTAAGCATGGCAGGAACGGTCTTGCTGCCGAGAAGTCCGAAGTCGAGGAAATGATCGGTTGCCTTTACGGCATCCAACAGTTTATCGGCTACAAGCTGTTCTTTACCTTCGGGCACCAGACCTAAATACAGCGCCAACGCCTGGGCTGTCTGCGATCCGTTGGCATATACACCGGTTTCAGCATTGAAATACTTCGTATTGATCAGCGTTTTCAACTGGTCTGCCTTCTGCTGGAAATGGGTTGCGTCTTTTCCCAACAGGCTGGCAAAGCGGGTCATTAATGTATAATCAAGATAATAATAAGCCGTAGAAGTATACTCGTTGGGAGTCTGCGTTTTGTAAAATACCCAGTCTCCCAGGCCATAGGCCAAATAACCATCCTTTTCGCGTGTACTTAAATACTTAAGATAACGTTCCATAGTTGGATACAGTTTTTCGATGGAACGGGTATCGCCATAATAATTACAAAGGGCATTGGGTATGATAAAGAGTGCTGCATCCCAAACCGGTCCGATCCATTCGCCGTATCCCCAGCTGCTGGAAGGTATGATTCCTGAAATGTCGCCAATGGAATCTCGCTGATTGTCGATAAAGTCGTTCATCCATTTTTCGTACAAAGTAATTCCATCGAAGTTAAGTAAAGCCAGGTCTATTGCAACATGAGCATCGGCAGTCCAGCCATTCTTTTCGCGCTGAGGGCAGTCGGTCGGAATGCTGTGAATATTACTTCGGTAGGCCTGATTTGTGGCAGTCCATATTTTATTAAGCAGTTCGTTGGAAGAACTGAACTCGCCAACCTGATCCAACGAAGTATGCATGAACAGGGCAGTCAGACTTTGGTCGGTCAACTCCACCGGTTCGGAGCTTTCCACTTCGGCATACTGAAAACCGTGATAACAAAAGTGTGGCATAAAAACTTCCTCTTCGCCTGTACCTTTCAACGTGTATACATCCATCTGGAAAACCTCTTTCGCCTTTTCGGGATGATAGTAAACGTTGATATTACCCTGTTCCAACCGTCCGTCTTTCTTTAGCAGCTCTCCATGCTTTACGGTAATCCGGGTGCCGGGTTTACCTTTTACCTTTAAACGGGTAACACCTGCCATATTCTTCGGGAATGAGTAGACATACAGTTTGTTGCTGAAAGTCTTGAAGGCAGAGGCTTTCACCTCTTCGGTGATACGGATACCCGGCATAGTCTGGGCAACCAATAACGGAGCCGGTTGCGAAGTGATTACGGCATCCGTCCACGAAGCATCGCTGAATGTGGGGGTATTCCATCCCTCTTGTTCAAGACGGGCGTCATACATATCTCCACTGTAAAGGTTATTGTAGGTATAAGGGCCGGTAGATGTGCGCCAGCTATCGTCTGTAGCTACTACCTCCGTGCTTCCGTCGGCATACGTAATCCGAAGTTCGCAAAGGAACCGGGGACGATCACGCCAGCATGCTTTTTCGAAATCCCATACAGCCTTGCTCTGGATGTTGTACCATCCGTTGCCCAATACGGCTCCCACGGCGTTTTCACCCAGCGTGAGCAACGGAGTGATGTCGTGCGTTACGAAAAGAAGACGTTTGTCGAAATGGGTATATCCCGGATCAAGGAAGTTCTCGCCCACACGCTTTCCGTTTATAAAAAGTTCTGCATAGCCGGCAGCACTTACATAGGCACGGGCAGAAGCAATTGGCTTTTTTGCCGAAAAGGTTTTACGAAACAGAGGAGCGGGTTCAAATTCCTTATCCTGTTTGTCGGTTATCCATTTGGCCTGCCAATCGGATGGGTTGATCTTTGCCATCTCGAATGTGGCCGTTTGGGAAGTGCTTGTTTTCTTACCGCTTGCATCCCAAACCGTAACGTTCCAGTAGTACATTCGATGGGACTCGAGAGGAGTTGTTCCAGTATATCGGGCAAAAGGCAGCGTACCTTCCTGTTTGTCAGAATTCCACACATCGACTTTTCCCTCTTCCAACAATCCGGCCGAAGTGGCAACATGGATTTGATAATACGATTGGCTGAATTCTTTCTGGGAGGGGCTGAAGTTCCAGGTAAAGCGGGGCGACGGGGTATCCAGACCGATGGGTCCTGACAGGTACTCGGTTCGTAGTTCGCCGGGGACTACCTCTTTGTTTATGGTCTGACAGCTGCAGAACATGCCTGCAGCCAACAGCCATACGATAAAACCCTTGATACAGTTTTTTTTCTTCATTTCTCTCTTTAATTTATAGTATACACAACGTTTTATTTAATTATACGAATGCCTTTGGGCGCCTTGACTGTAGTCTTGACAGATCCATCGGACAATTTCTCGTGTCTGACAAATATGGATCCCTGAGGTGTTGGCAAAGTACCTTCCGCCCAAAGCAGATCGCCCAGAGATGGTTCGATTTTAACCACTTTGCATCCGGGTTCAAGGACCTTAAATCCCAGCACATGTTGAGTTAGCCAGGAGGTAGGGCCCGATGCCCAGCCGTGACAAAGACTATGTCTGAAACCTTTGTAACAGTAATCGCCATAATCGCCATGAATATCTTTTTTCCCTTCGGGCACCAGGTTATCGATGGGTGCGGCATTGGGCAACCATTCCATATTGAAATCTTCCCAAAATGTAGTAGCTCCCAAATCAAGCATTGCCCCCCAGTAGGTACGGATTATATCCAGACCGCCCTGCACATTTTGAGCCTTGCCCATGGCTTGCAGCATATAGTATCCATAAAAAGTGGAAAAGTTTTTTGCCCCACCTACACTAATCACCTCTTTGTCTGCAGTTACCGGATCCATCAGTCCAGCCAACGCCATCAAGGCCGCTGCCTGTTTAGAATGATTTGCATCCGGCACCTGTTTTTTCATACGGCCGGCTGCCTCAGCACACTGTGCAGCCAATGAATCATTTTTAAGTAAATGGCACAGTTCGCTTCCGGCATCCATCGCCATGGTAAGTAATGCCTGCAGGCCTGCATCCACTCCAGGCTGGTTTTCGCTGGATGGCCAGTCAAGAAACCTGTTGCCGTCTAGCTTCTCCCTTCCATTGGCATCCACTTTAGTCAGCAGATACTTAAGTAACCCTTCCATATAGGTTTTCTGCTGCATCAGGTAACCTAAATCCCCCTGGTACAAATACCAGTCGCGATGTATCAGCAGCCACCAGATGGAATACGAACTTATCCCGTTCATCCATTGGGGGAGCGGAGTAATATCACGTATCAGGTCCAGACTTTTAGGCACTACTTCGTTGTACCCAAAAACCGTGTTGATAGTCATCACCTCCGGATGCATATCGCCCACCCACACCAGGCGGTCGCGCTTAATACCGTCCCACAGATATTCCTGCATGTTGAGGTGCACCGTATAGGCACCGGTAAGCCATATTTTATTGAGTTGCTCGTCGTTACAGCTAAAACTGCCTTTGTAAGGTATATCCCGGGCGGTAAAAATTGCCCGCACCTCTTTAAGTTGTAATTCACTTGCCGGATCCAGCAGATCTATACGTACAAACCGGAATCCGGTATTTCCCACTTCAGCTACTCCCAACCAGGGCAAAGATAAGGTAAAATCGCGCATAGCATGATCGTTGGTAGCCCCACGTATACCTGTAGTACTCATGGCTTCGCTCACCGATTCGCCAAAGCGGATACGGATGTTGACCGGTTTTTGTGACCCGGGCATGCCGGTTACCAACTGCAAGCCGCCTTGCAGCTCTTTGCCGAAATCAAGTAAAAGTGAAGGATGTCCGTTTACCGAACTTTTCATTACACAGATCGATGTATTGGCAAGGTCGGTCTGTCCGTTTCCCGGACGAAGCAGGTTAGCCTCTCCCTGAATGGAAGCGCCTCCCCCCTCCTCTTTCCATACAATACGTGTTGGAGGTGGGTATACTCTTGTGCGCTGATCTCGCTGAAGCTGCTCCGAATGTATGCCGTTCCATGCCGGAGGCAGAGCCGACTGACCGTGAAGCTGCATCGTAGCTGCCAACAAAAAATTATATATCAGTATCTTTTTGAAATTCATTCCAATTACACTTTCAACATTAAATTTAAGATTGCATCGTTCGGTATGATTATTTGGACTACTCTAACGGCAGATTAAAGGCTACCGCCAATTCATCCAGCTGTTTGTCTGTCATCCCCACCGGTTCGAAGCCTGCAGTGCGGGCGTCAAGGTAAATCTGTGCCGATTTGGCCATGGTGTCTATAGCATCGAAACATTCGATGATATCTTCTCCCACTGCCAGCAATCCATGTTTTTCCCAAAGAACCACGTCGTGTTTCTCCAGTTGTTTGATAGTTGCATATGCCAGTTTCATGGAGCCTGGCAATTCGTAAGGTACAATTCCGATACCTCTTGGTACGATTACCCGGCTTTCGGGTATCATAGACCAAAGCGTATGGGTTATATAGGCCGAATTAAGCCAGCGGGGACTATGAGACAGGGCAATCAGATTGGTAGGATGCGTATGTAAAACCACTTTATTATTACGCCCTTTGGATAGCAGAAAATTATGCATTAACAAGTGCGAAGGCAACTCTGAAGTAGGAGAAATAGGTTGTTCTGCAATTATTTCGTAAGCACTGCCATCGGGTGTGATACGAATAATTGATCCGTTTTCGAAGGGCTTAAGAGAAATGTAGCGCATTCTCTTACCTGTTCCTGTCACATAAAAAATATGTCCGCCCAACTCTCCCATTACTTCCTGCAATTGGGTTGCCGGAGCCAAAGCCGGTAAATTCTTTTCTGCTTCGGTAAGAAGTTCGGTTATATTGACAGAGATATTTCCACCGTTTCGCTCTGCCCATCCCTTCTCCCAAAGATAGCCGGCAACTTCACATATCCGGTCTATTTCGGCCATTAAGGCCTGATTGTTTCGAATCATATATATTTAATAAATTATATCATCATTACAAGTTAGGAAAAACCAGCGAAAAGATTAGAATAAGCATTCCAGTAAACAATACTACCAGTGTTTTGTTTCCGGCTCCTTTCCACTCTTTCAGAATAATTCCCCACACATTACTGAAAATTACGTTTAAAGACATCAAAATACTCCACGAAAAAGCCAGCATTACCGGATGTTCCGAAAAGAAACTCTTACCCATACCCAATCCGAAGAACTGTGAGTACCATAGGATTCCGGCCAATGCACAAAATAAAATATTATTTAACAGGATCGGACCCGATACCTTAAAATAATCATACCCCGTATTATTTTTTACATTCTGGAAAAGGCAATAAACTGCATTTGTAATAAATCCGCCCATAGTAACCAATATGATTACCGGGTTGAGGGCAAATAATTCGATGGCTCCCAACTCCTTTGCTTTTTCCAGAACAGGTGTTCCCGCTTCAAGTCCTAAATTAAAGCAGGCGCTCATTACTCCGGCCAGTAAAGCAACCAATAATCCTTTGGTAAGAGCAAACTCCTTTACTGCAGCGAGTTTCTCCTCTTCACTCATTCGCTGCGCACGCAAACTACCTGCATAGCCAATTACTGCTATTCCGGCCAATGTGATGCAAACACCAAGTAAAAGAATCAAACCCTCGCCTGAAAACAGGTCTGTTCCGCCGAAAACAGCAGGTAGTAATGTTCCAAATCCAGCACATGTACCCAGAGCTATGGATTGTCCTAAAGCTACTCCCAGGTAACGCATGCTTAAACCAAAGGTTAATCCTCCAATCCCCCAAAGCATTCCATAAAAGCAAGCCTTTAGTGCACCGCCTGCCTGCCACAATTCAATCAGACTTGAACTTTCTGGAACTGCCAGCTGTGCTCCTAAATAAGGAAAGATTAGCCAGGCAAATATGCCCTGTATCAGCCAGAAGCTTTCCCAACTCCATTGTTTTACCTTCTTTATTGGCACATATGAACTGGATTGCCCCATACTTCCGATGGCAATAATCAACAAGCCGATTATGACGTTCATACCTCTAACGTTTGGATGTTACTGTTTGTTCGTACCTATGTATTTCGGAAATATAGTTTTCTCCCACAGGGACATCATTAAGGAAGCAGTAGTAATCCCAGACCGCCTGCCAGGGCATACTTTTAAGCTCTTCCTGTAGTGCAAGACGTTCAAAATATTGTCCGTTTTCTTCGTATGAATTCAATAATGCTGAAGGTTCAAGCAAGGCCTGAATAAAAGCTTTCTGCGTTGCACGGCATCCAATTACATAGGCACCGATACGGTTGATAGTTGCATCAAAATAATCCAGTCCGATATGTACACGGTCCAATGCGTCGCAGCGGATAATTTCGCGGGCCAAGTCCTGAAGATCATCGTTCAATATAACTACATGGTCGCTGTCCCAGCGAATGGGGCGGCTTACATGCAACATGATTTCAGGAGTGAATAATAACATAGAAGAAATCTTATCGGCAATACTTTCCGTAAGATGGAAGTGACCTGTATCAAGTGTTACTATCTTGCCCTTCTTTGCTCCGTATCCCAGATAGAAATCATAAGATCCCACTGTATAGCTTTCTAATCCGATTCCAAACAATTTGGCTTCGATACAATCTTTCATGTTTGCATATTCGGTAGAAAATATTTCGTCCAGCGACTGTTCCAGAATACGTCTGTACTTTATGCGACTTGCAGGCACCTCCTTGCTCCCGTCGTGAATCCAAAGGTTCATCATACATGGATCTGCCTGATATTTGCCCATTTCTTCACTAATCCAACGACAGCGTTTTGTATGTTCGATCCAGAAATTACGGATATCATCGTTGGGATTGGCCAAGGTAAGATCGCCACTTTTTGGGTGAGAGAATGAGGTACTGTTAAAGTCCAGCTTCATATTATGTTCCTTGCCCCACTCCATCCAGCTTTGAAAGTGTGAAGGTTCCACCTCGTTACGGTCTACCACCTTCCCTTCGAAATCGCCATAGATTTCATGTAGGTTTAGTCGGTGCGTACCCGGAATATAGGATTTGGCACAGAGCACATCCAACCTAAGTTCGTCTATCGTGCGAGCCTTGCCCGGATAGTTTCCGGTAACCTGTATACCTCCGGTAAGCGAACCGCCCTGATTCTCGAATCCCGTTACATCGTCGGCCTGCCAGCAGTGCAGCGACATGGATATTTTGTTCATTTTTTCAAGCACTTGGGTTGTATCCACGCCCAATGATGCATAGCGTTCGGTTGCCAGTTGAAATGACTGAAGCACATGATTCTCGTTTGTCATATACGTATTATTTTAAGATTACACGTTGATATTTTTCATACGCATCCTGCCACAAAGCAGTGTCGCAGGGGGTATAGTCTGTCAGGTCTACCGAGGCTGCCACCATGCGGCGCATCTCCCAACGATCGGCAACCAGTCCGCAGGCCTTTGCCTGCACCAGTCCGTTACCCATCGCCGTCGCCTCGGCAGGTCCGGCTATCAGAGGTATGCCCGTTGCGTTGGCTGTAAACTGATTAAGCAGTCGGTTTTGTGATCCGCCACCTATTACATGTAGCTGTAGGATGGGAAATGGAGCCAGCTCTCTCAACATGTCCAGCACTTCCCGGTAACGCAACGCCAGACTTTCAAAGATACAGCGCAGGTATTGGGAATGACTTTGGGGGATTGGCTGGCCGGTATCACGACAATAATCTGCAATCGCAAGTGTCATACTTCGCGGATTGGCAAACCGGGAATCGTCCGGGTTTACAAGTGAAATAAAGGAGGGGGCATCCGTAGCCATCTCCACAAGTTGTGGATAGGTATAGGTATGCCCCTGATGTTCCCACTCTTTTCGGCATTGCTCTACAAGCCACATACCGGTGATGTTTTTAAGGAAACGGGTGGTACCTTCGATACCTCCTTCGTTGGTAAAATTAAACAGGCAGGATTTATCATTTATTATCGGATGTTCCGTCTCAATCCCCATAAGCGACCAGGTACCGGAACTAAGATAGGCGAAGTTTGGATTAGAAGCCGGCACCGCTACAACAGCCGATGCCGTATCATGACCTGCAACAGCAATTACCGGCAGCTGTGGCAACCCGGCTTCCATAGCAAGTGCCGGAGTAAGACAACCCACCTTGGTGCCAGAGGATACGGGATTCGCAAACAAGGTTGGCGGAATTCCTACCGCCTCAAGCAATGAAGGTTCAAAACATCCGGTTACAGGATTAAGTATTTGAGAGGTAGAGGCAGCAGTATATTCGCATACCTCCACACCGGTAAGCAGGTAGGATATAAGGTCCGGCATGAATAAGATCCGCGCGGCACTTTTTAATGGAGCAAACTGTTCGCGTGATGCGGCATACAGTTGATAAAGACTGTTGAAATTTAGAACCTGAATACCTGTCAGCCGGTATACCTCATCCCGGGATATCTTTTTGAAAAATTCGTCGGGTACGCCATCGGTGTAGGGATCACGATATGCCCTTGGTAATCCCAACAAGGTTCCGTCTGGTGCAATATATCCAAAATCCACACCCCAGGTGTCCACACCCATCGATTCGAGCGGGAATTTTCTTTCGGCACAAAGGGTAAGGGCTTCCTTTATATATTGATAGAGAGCATAGATGTTCCAGTAATATTTTCCATGCAGTTCGAGCATATTGTTAGGAAAGCGGGTAAGTTCCTGCATTTCAATTTTGCCATGAGACAGGGTGATCAATACGCTTCGTCCGCTGGTTGCACCCAGATCAATCGCTAAAAAGGTGTGTTTCTTCATAAAAAGAACAAAGTTTTTTAGTTGTAATGGTGCAAAAATAGAGCTTATGTTATTACTTTTGCTTTCGAAAGTGACCTTAAACCTTTCAATTTTGACATGAAAGAATCTTCGGCTGATCAGCTAAAATATTTATCTATCAATTCGCAGGATGAAGACTGGGGAATTGTGGTGACCACCGTAGGGTATCAGTTTATACCACCGGAGGGGCAGTATCCTCAATCAGCCCATCCGGAGTCGTACAATTTCAAACCTCAGACCGGCAGAATATTAAATGAATATCAGCTGGTTTATATCATAAAGGGTAATGGATACTTTTCGTCGCAGTCGGTCAGGAAACAACGGATTTCCGCCGGTACGATGATTTTGCTCTTTCCGGGCGAATGGCACAGCTATTATCCCGACAAGCAGACTGGGTGGGATGAGTACTGGGTAGGATTCCGGGGAGTTCATATAGATAAACGGGTGGAGAAAAGGTTCTTCACCAAAGAAGAGCCGTTGCATTCGATAGGGATAAGTGCCACAATTGTAGGCTTGTATCAAGATATATTACGCTTTGCCAGTCAGGAGAAGGCGGGTTATCAGCCCATGATTTCGAGTATTGTGCTTCATATTTTAGGAAGTGTTTATTATAAGGAAAGAAATAACTCTTTTACCGACTCCTACGCCGTAGAAAAAATAAACGAGGCACGTATCCTGATGAAAAACATGGTGGAGAAATCTCCCTCACCGGAACAGGTTGCAGCCGAGATCGGGGTGGGTTACTCTTGGTTCCGGCGGATGTTCAAGGAATATACAGGCACTTCGCCTGCCCAGTATCAACTACAACAAAAGCTATTGCGTGCCAAGGAGCTGCTTACCACCTCGGGCAAAAGTATCTCTGAGATTGCGTTTGTACTGAACTTTGAGAATCCGGGACAGTTCTCTACCTTTTTCCGCAAAAAAGAGGGGGTGACTCCTTCTGAGTTTCGGGAAAGAGTCCATTGACGTTATTCTTCAATATGTATAAAAACGTAACGCCACAGAGAACTTTCGCTCTCCATGGCGTCTAACACAGCTTTGGTTTTGGGATATGTTATTTACTTTCTGAAGCGTATGCTACAAGCATCCACACAAGTTTTTCCTGTTCTTTGAGATAATCGCTCATCAAGGCAACCGTTACCTCGTCTCCAGATTCGGAAGCTAACGACAACAACGCGCGTTCTTCACCAATCAGGTAGCTGTAAGTATCAAGTACATGTTTCAGTGATTCGGAAGCAGATGATACGCCGCTTACCTCTTTCACCTTAGAGACTTTCAGATATTGGCTGAAGTTATTTACGGGTACTCCTCCCAACATAAGGATACGTTCTGCCAATTCATCCACCTTTTCGGCTACATCATCATACATCTCCTCAAATTGTTTGTGCAAGACAAAGAATTGTGATCCTTTGATGTTCCAGTGAAAACCTCTCAGGTTTGCATAAAACACTTGATAATCCGCCAACAACTGTTGCAATGAACCAACTACTTTTTCTGCTGAACCTGCGTTTAATTTGATAAAATCTAATGTTTTCATATTCTTTTATTATTTAAATTAAATACTATTTCTTTTTTGTACTACAAAGATACTAGCTTAAATGTCACTTGTCAAACTGATAATTTCTATCTTTGCATAGATGAAATCTATTATAAGCAGCAACAGATGAATATACAACAATTGGAATACATTCTTGCGGTAGATACTTTCCGCCATTTTGCCAAAGCGGCCGAACATTGCAATGTAACGCAACCTACCCTGAGCATGATGATTCTTAAACTGGAAGACGAGATTGGCGTAAAGATTTTTGATAGAAGTATGCAACCTGTAAAGGTTACGCCTACCGGAAGGAAGGTTATTGAACAGGCTCGCAAAATCCTGTATCAGACTTCACTCATCAAGGACATCGTAAATGAAGCTGAACAATCACTTAAAGGAACATTTCGTCTGGCCGTATTGCCCACCATCGCCCCTTACCTGCTCCCCCGCTTTTTTCATAAGCTGACAGGTAGTCACCCCGAAATGGATATCCGGATTCTGGAGATGAAAACACAGCCATCCATCAATGCACTTATCAACGGAGAAATAGATGCAGCAATTATTGCTTCGCTCCCGGGTGACAAGCAGCTTCAATATGATACTTTATATTACGAGGAGTTTTTTGGTTATGTTTCAAGAAACGAAACTCTCTTTAAAAATGACTTGATAAGGACTGCCGATATAAACGAGGAAAAACTATGGTTGTTGGATGAAGGGCACTGCTTCCGCGATCAGTTGATGCGGTACTGCCAGATGGAAAGTGTAAAAATAAACCAGGCTGCCTATCGGTTGGGAAGTATGGAGACTTTTATGCGTATGGTGGAGAGCGGCAACGGAATTACGTTTATTCCGGAGTTGGCTGTACATCAATTGAGCTCCGAACAAAAAGAGTTGGTGCGCCCCTTTGCCATTCCGAAACCGGCACGACAAATCATTCTGGCTACCCGTACAGATTTTATCCGTAGCAAGCTGCTTTCCATCATCATCGAAAGCATCCGGGATAATGTACCCAAACAGATGCATACACTACAGGCAATACAGCGAATTGTATAATGAAAAGACGGACTATGGAATGAAATCAGATTTTTTTTTGCAGGGGACTCAAAAAAATGTAATTAATTATTTGCAGATTCTAAAAAAGTATTACTTTTGTGGCGTATAAAAAACGAAATGAAACAGATGAATAGTTTTAGCTTTACATATTCCTTTTATTACTTTTACTTTAGTAGGTGAAGGCAGGAATTTATATGTAAAGCATTGAAAAGAAAAATATATCAATAAAACATAGAGAGTCCTGCCGATTTGGTGGGACTTTTTTTTGTTATTAACACACAGGTAGAAAATGAGGAAAGTTGCAATACAAGGAATAGACGGATCCTATCATGACATAGCCGCCCGTAATTACTTTGAAGGTGAAGAGATCGAAATTATCGGATGTAAAACCTTCCGCGATGTAATTTCGGCCATCAAAAATGACCCGGATATCATTGGGCTTATGGCCATAGAAAACACCATCGCGGGAAGTTTACTTCAAAACCATGAACTGATCCGTGAAGGCGGACTGAGCATTGTAGGAGAATACAAACTGCGTATCTCCCATTCGCTGGTTGCCTTGCCGGGAAGTAAGCTGGAAGATATTGTAGAGATAAACTCACACCCGATCGCCTTGATGCAGTGTGCCGATTTTTTGGATACACTACCCAATGTAAAGGTGGTTGAAAAGGGAGACACGGCTATGAGTGCCCGGTGGATTTCGGAAAACAAGCTGACAGGTCACGCCGCCATTTGCGGAAAACTGGCCGCAGAGATCTACCACATGGAGATACTGGCCGAAGGAATCGAGACAAATAAACGAAATTTCACCCGCTTCCTTGTATTGGCCGACAGGTGGAATGTGGATGATCTGCTACGCGGTGTCCAAAAAAATAAATCGTCCATCGTTTTCGCTCTTCCTCACACTTCCGGCAGTCTGTCCAAAGTTCTCTCAGTCCTCTCTTTCTACGACATGAATCTTTCCAAAATACAATCCTTGCCGATCATCGGGCGCGAATGGGAATATCTTTTCTACATTGATCTTACTTTTACAGATTATACAAGATACAAACAGGCATTAGATGCCATCATTCCATTAACAAAAGACTTTAGAATATTAGGAGAATATGCAGAAGGAAAACAAAGTGTGTAATATAACACCGGCAAACCGGGTTCATAGTGTAAGCGAATACTACTTCTCCAAAAAACTGAAGGAGGTGGCTCAAATGAATGCCGAAGGTAAAAACGTAATTAATCTTGGTGTGGGAAGTCCGGATCTTCCTCCTTCACAGCAAGCGATTAATGTATTGTGCGACGAAGCGCATAAACCCGACACCCACGGATATCAGCCATATGTTGGCATTCCGGAGCTGCGTAAAGGATTTGCTTCATGGTATAAGACATGGTTTAACGTTACATTGGATCCGCAGACCGAAATTCAGCCTTTGATCGGGTCCAAAGAGGGAATACTCCATATCTCGCTGGCTTTTTTAAATCCGGGCGACGGAGTACTGGTTCCCAATCCGGGTTACCCTACTTATACGTCGGTCAGTAATCTGGTGGATGCAACCATAGTTCCTTACGAACTAAAGGAAGAAAACGGCTGGTATCCCGATTTCGATGCTCTGGAGAAAATGGATTTAAGCCGGGTTAAGCTGATGTGGATAAATTACCCCAACATGCCAACCGGAGCTGATGCGACAGTAGAGCTTTATCAAAAAATCGTTGATTTTGGCAAACGTCACAATATTATTATCTGCAACGACAATCCTTACAGTTTTGTATTGAATGAATCGCCGTTGAGTATTTTGAGTATTCCGGGAGCAAAAGATATCTGTATCGAGATGAATTCGATGAGTAAGGCTCATAATATGCCGGGATGGCGTATGGCGATGCTGGCAAGTAATGCCCAATTTGTAAACTGGATTCTGAAAGTAAAAAGTAATATCGATTCGGGGCAGTTCAAACCGATGCAGCTGGCTGCAGTTGAAGCGTTGAAAGCTCCTAAAGAATGGTACGACACAATGAATCGAACCTATCGCAAACGCCGTGATCTGGCAGGAAAGATAATGCAGGCACTGAATTGTAGCTACGACGAAAAGCAAGTAGGTCTGTTTCTATGGGGTAAGATTCCTACAAACTCCCTTGGGAGCGAGGCCATGGCAGATAAAGTGCTTTACGAAGCAAATGTATTTATTACCCCAGGCTTTATTTTTGGCAGCGGCGGGAATCGCCACATCCGAATTTCGCTTTGCTGCAAAGAGGAGATGTTGCAGGAGGCTTTAAACAGAATCAACAAATTACAAGCATAATATAAAAAAACAAATATATGGAAATGAAACTAGAATCAATCTTGCTTCCGGGGGTAAACGATGAACGTCCGTTGGTAATTGCGGGGCCGTGTAGTGCGGAAACCGAAGAACAGGTAATGGAAACTGCCAGATTACTGGCATCCAAGGGAGTAAAGATATTTCGTGCAGGGATATGGAAGCCTCGTACTAAACCCGGAGGTTTCGAAGGGGTTGGCGTAGAAGGGCTGGCCTGGCTGAAACGCGTTAAAAAAGAAACCGGGATGTATGTAGCAACTGAGGTTGCAACCCAACAGCACGTGTTCGAGGCTCTGAAAGCAGGAATCGATATGCTTTGGATTGGCGCACGTACTACTGTTAATCCTTTTGCAGTTCAAGAAATTGCCGACGCTCTGAAGGGAGTGGATATTCCGGTATTGATAAAAAACCCTGTAAATCCGGATTTAGAGTTATGGATTGGAGCTATCGAACGGATCTACGGAGCCGGTATACGTAAGATTGGAGCCATTCACCGTGGATTCAGCTCGTACGATAAGAAAATCTACCGCAACCTTCCTTTGTGGCACATCCCCATCGAACTGCGTCGCAGGATGCCGGATCTCCCAATCATTTGTGATCCCAGCCATATCGGAGGGAAGAGGGAACTGATCGCCCCGCTATGTCAGCAGGCGATGGACTTAAGTTTTGACGGTTTGATTGTTGAATCGCATTGTAATCCGGATTGTGCATGGAGCGATGCGTCACAGCAGGTAACCCCGGATGTGCTTGATTACGTTATAAACCTGTTGGTTATACGTGACGTAACACAGACAACCGAAAACCTGGCAGCTTTACGTAGTCAGATTGATACGATTGATGAACAACTGCTTGAACTTCTGGCAAAACGGATGCGTATTTCGAAAGAAATAGGTGTCTATAAAAAGGAACACAATATGCCTATTTTGCAGTCTCCCCGATACAGTGAAATTCTGGAAAAACGTTCGGCTATGGGTAAGACATTGGAGCTGAGTCCGGAATTTGTAAAGGAGATTTTAACTGAAATTCACGAAGAATCTGTTCGACAACAGATGATTATAATGAACGAACAAGCATGAAAATACTAATATTGGGTGCTGGAAAGATGGGATCTTTCTTCACCGACCTGCTTAGTTTCGACCATGATGTGGCCGTATTGGAAAAGGACCCAAAACGAATGCGTTTTATTTACAATGCGGTACGGATGAGTTCGCCTGAAGAGATCCGTGAGTTTGCTCCGGAACTGGTTATCAACTGTGTTTCATTAAATTACACCATTGATGCCTTTAAAGCGGTGCTTCCTTACCTGCAGCCTTACTGTATTATTTCAGATATTGCTTCGGTGAAGACTGGTCTGCAGGAGTTTTACCAGACCTGTGGTTTCCCTTATGTATCTACACACCCCATGTTTGGACCGACTTTTGCAAATCTGGGAAATTTAAGCAAGGAAAATACAATTATCATTGCCGAGAGTGATCACTTGGGAAAGGTCTTTTTCAAGGATCTGTATACCATGTTGAAGCTGAACATCTGCGAATACACTTTTGAAGAACACGACAAGGTGGTAGCCTATTCGCTGGGAATACCCTTTGCTTCTACTCTTGTATTTGCATCTATCATGAAGCATCAGGATGCTCCGGGTACAACGTTCAAACGGCATATGAAAATTGCTCACGGCTTATTGTCGGAAGACGATTATCTCTTAACTGAGATTTTATTTAACCCGCGAACCCCCAACCAGATTGAACGGATACAGGAGCAGCTGACTATCTTGCTCGATATTATAAATCGCAAAGATGCTGCAGCGATGAAAGAATTCCTGACCAGAGTCCGCAAAAATATTGAATAGATATTTACCTGAAAAATGCCGGTTGCCTAAAGGACCGGCATTTTTTATATAATTACCTGATTGAAAGCTCGTACGTTTTCTTTTGATTGTAAGTTTTTTTCTTAGATTTGCATCCATACTTAATAAAATTCCACATGTTCAAAAAAAGCTCTGCACTCATTTATATCATTCTTGCCGTAAGTTTGATTTGTCTGTTCCCTTCTTCCGCAACTGCGCAAATTAGTGAAGGAGGCTTACCGCCAAGTTTTGGTTACACCAATCTGCTTAAAAGCGGTTCGTCTGCCGTGGATATACCTGTAACCTTTAGTGTGGAAGACCTTAAAACAGTGGATGCATGGAATGTATCGCAAGGAGCTCCTTTGAAAGTAGCTACGCTCATTCCGGTTCAACTATCAATCGAAAATTCCGGGAATTGGATCTCATTACCCGGAGGTGAACAAATATGGCAGTTAAAGATACAAGCAAAAGACGCCATTGCTATAAATCTTTATTACAATGATTTTTATATTCCTGAAGGAGGCAAGCTGTTTATATACAATGCAGATCATACTCAAATTATAGGTGCTTATACACACGAAACCCATCCCAAAGGGGGAAGGTTTGCGACCGAATTTGTAGCTGGCGACGATATTATTCTGGAATACCTGGCTCCTGATTCGGGAGAAAAGGCCCGTATCAGCATTGAAGAAGTGGGATATGGATATAATCACCTGAGTGTTGTACTTACTCCGAGAGCTACCGGAGAAGGGGCTTCTGGCAGCTGCAACGTCAACATTAATTGTTCTGAAGGTAATGACTGGCAAGATGAGAAAAATGGAGTTTGTCAGCTTGTGATGAAAAATGGCTCTTCCACTTACATCTGCTCTGGAGCATTGGTTAATAATACGGCAGTCGATTTTAAGCCTTACATCCTTTCGGCTTATCACTGCCTGATTCCCAACGACAAAGAGGCAAGCGTATCGGATCTTAACCAGTGGATTTTTTATTTTCATTACGAAGAGGCTGGATGTAATAATGCATCCGGTGCAACCCTCATACGTAAATCAATGGTAGGTTGTACTAAAAAAGCAACCACCCCTATTGATGGTGGATCCGACGGTATGCTGTTATTGATTAACAATGAGATCCCAGACAATTATAATGTGTATTACAACGGTTGGGATAAAGGCGTAACTGCTGCCACGTCGGGTGTTGGCATTCATCATCCTGCAGGTGATGCAATGAAAATATCCACCTTCACCAAGCCTGCATCGGGTTATACATGGAATGGATCGGACACGACAAAGGGAATGACTAACGCCCACTGGAATGTAGTTTTTGCTCAAACAGCCAATGGACATGGCATTACCGAAGGTGGATCTTCCGGATCACCGCTATTTAATCAAGAAAGTAGGATTGTGGGGACATTGACCGGAGGGAATTCTTCATGCACGGATCTGACCGGTTTGAATCTTTATGGTAAATTATCCGTTCACTGGAATGGCTTCAGCACAGCCGACACTGCACGGATGGACATCTACTTAAATCCAAACAATCAAGATGTTAATACATTGAATGGCAGATACCGGTCTACGCCTAAAGCTGGTCCAGAAAATGTGTCCGTTAATTATAACAATGTAGCCTCTACTGTAACAATCAACTGGTCGGCACCTTTGTCTGCATCTGGACTTACTGGATATAAGATATACAGGAATAACAATGTATTAGCCACTACATCCTCTTCTGTGCTAACCTATACCGACAACAGTTTACCTCAGGGAAATGTGTTTTACAGCGTAACTGCCACCTATACCGGAGGATTCGAATCGTTTCCGGTTGGAAACAGTGTAGATATAATAACGCATATGCCTCCATCAAGTATAACTGCTGTACAATCCGGTTATAACGTTACTATTTCCTGGACAGCTCCATCTGTCACCTCTAATGTAACTGGATACAAGATTTACAGAAACGGCAATTTATTAGCCAGCAAAACAGGCACCAATCATACAGACATCAATCCAGGCGAAGGATTCCAAACCTATACAATTACTACAACATACAATGATGGCAGTTCATCAAAGGAAATTGGTAAGAAATTGTATGTTTTTGGTTTTAAATCGCCCGTAGACTTTACTGCTCAGCAAGAAGTTAAGGACGTTAACTTAACATGGAATGCTCCTTTATATGAGCAGACTATCCAATGGGGAACGACTAAATACGCCTGGGGAATTGAAGCAAATAACGCTGCTCCCTTCTTTTTTGGTCAGACTTGGGGTAAAACCGATATTGCTCCGTTAAACAAGAAACTAATAAAGGCTGTAAGTTATGTTCCAACCGGGATTACACCAGTATATGCCATCTATATTGCTCAGGGAGCGCGCAAATATTACCAGCATATCGGTAGTGTTACGTCTGAACAGGTAAATAAGCTTCAAACCGTTTATCTTACTACTCCGTTTGTGATTGACGGGAATAATCAATTATATGTAACAATTAAAGCATTCAATTATCAGGGTGCAGATTATCCTGCAGCTAGCGATGAAGGACCTGCTGTTGATAACAGGGGAAATATCTTTACGACTGATTCTACCATCTGGACAAAACTTCCTGCCGATTATAACTATAACTTCATCGTAAGGGCGTTGGTAAGTTCGGAAGAGGGGGTAATCACCCAAAGTCTGGATGAGGCAAATCTGGTTAAAGAATTGGCAACATCTACAGATTTACGTACCTTAAAAATTTCCGAAGCGACTCCATTGGCTACAGAATATGATGTGCGTGCCTATGCTCCTCTGAGTTTTCCTGTTATTACAGGGTATAACCTTTATAGAAACAATATCAGATTAAACAGTTCGGCACTTACAGGCAACAGCTATAAGGATCTATTAGTGGGACAAGGAAGTCATTATTATAGTGTAAATACATTATATAATGCAATTGAAAGCGATCCAGCCAACCAATCCATCACTATTGTATATACAGGAGTTGAAACACCTCAAGCCAGTGATCCGAAAGTGTACCCTTCTCCCTTCTACAACCAGCTCAATATAGATAATGGACATACTATAGATCGGATTGAAATCGTCTCGGCCGAGGGTAAATTAGTCCGAAACCTAGCAAAGCCTGGAACGGTTATTAATACGGAAAGCTTAGTGCCGGGATATTATATCATCCGACTTTATCAAAACAACAAAATAACCGTTGTTAAAGCTATCAAGCGATAAAATGGAGTAAATACTGCCCTAAAATGAATATTCCGGTTTTCCTGATCAGGAAAACCGGAATATTTCGTTATAAAAGAATAGTTAATATTTGATTATTAAACAATAAAGTTTACATTTACAGTCTTAAAAGATAAAAATCTATTGGCTATGAAACCTATTTTAAAAATTTCGGACTTATTTAAAATTTCCTGGAAACAGACCCGTGCCCAAATATGGGTATTAGCAGGATTGTTGATCGGGTGGACTATCATTACGTTTACATTAAGTATATTCAGCACTCCTGATCCTAGTCAGGGACTGTCTGGTTACACCCTGGGCATTATTCTTATGAATATTGTATTTGCTCTCATAGGATGTATCTTCAATTTAGGTTACCTAAAAAATATATTTCAGGCCCTTGATGGAGACGAACCACAGTTTTCGGCTTATGGCCAACAGGCCCGCAAAATACTTACCTATTTTATTGCCAGCATTATAATGTCAATTATTGTATGTATCGGATTTTGCCTTTTAATTCTTCCTGGTATATATTTAGCAGTTCGGCTACAGTATTTCACTGCTGTAATTGTGGAAGATAATGGTGGAATAATTAGCAGCTTGAAAAGAAGCTGGGAGATTACCAAAGGAAATTTCTGGCCACTCTTCTTACTGGGGCTTACCTTCTTTGGAATAGCCATTTTAGGAATACTCTTATTCGTAGTAGGTATATTTGTTGCCTACCCATTGATATATATGATGTATGCTGCTTCTTATAGAGTATTATCAGCACCAATGGCTGCCGATGTTTTTGATGCAGTTAAGATAGAAGAATAAATAAGTTCTAATTTATCCAAAAGCTCCTGCTACGACGTTGGCAGGAGCTTTTTTTATGAATACAGCTAATATTCTTTCATTTAATTTGTGATACTAATATTTTGCTTTATATTTGCCATGTGTACGAACACATGGCAATATAAGTTAACTTTAATTTATATAGAAGATAAAACTGCATGAGAAAAAAAGGAAGTTACAGAATCAAAGATATAGCCATTATGTCTGGCGTTTCCACAGGTACGGTAGATCGGATTATTCATAATCGTGGCAAGGTTTCGGAAGAAGCAAGGGTTAAAGTTGAAGAGGTTCTAAAAAAAGTAGATTACAGACCAAATATAGTGGCAAGTGCTCTTGCTTCAAAAAAAACTTACAAGTTCGTCATGCTTATTCCTGCATTTTCCAAAGGAGACTACTGGGAAATTGTTAATCAGGGAATTGAGCGAGCAGAAGAGGAGCTTTCTGGTTATCACATTGAGATTGAAAGAGTATTTTTCGATCAATATGATAAAGATAGTTTTGACAAACAAATGGAGATACTTGAAGGTATGGAATTTCACGGTATCGTAATAGCCACACTGTTTAAGGAAAGTGTACTCCGGTTCACAACCCGCTTGGATAAAATGCAAATTCCATACGTACTGATTGATGCCTTTATAGAAAATACGCATTGTCTTGCGTATTACGGTACAAATTCTTTCAATTCGGGTTATATTGCAGCTAAATTGATGTATCAGCAGATCGGTCCGGACGATAAACTAGCTGTTTTCCGCTTTATTCGCAAAGGAGATAGTTGTTCAACTCAGGTGCTTAAAAGGGAAGAAGGATTCAGGACCTATCTGGATGAAAATCATTTCCGGGGCACTATCTATCCGGTTCATATCCATGCAGACGACAACGAAGGCAACCGAAATATCCTGGATTCATTTTTCCTGCTGCACGGTGATGTGAAGGCTGGTATTATTTTCAATTCGAGAGTCCATGTATTGGGGGACTACTTTAAAGCGCGGAAGAAAAAAGACTTTAAGCTAATCGGATACGATATTCTGGATGAAAATGTGGCCTATCTTAACAACGGATTAGTAACACACCTTATTGCCCAACGCCCAGAAGTACAAGGCGTTAATTGTGTCAGAGATCTATTCAGACATCTTATTTTGAAAGAAAAGGTAAAGAAGATGAACTTCATGCCTATCGACATTTTAATAAAAGAAAATATCAGTTACTACAATAATTATATCTAAAACTATGAGTAATCTTTTTTCCATTAAAGATCGTGTGGTGATCATTACCGGCGGATGTGGTGTGTTAGGCACAAGCATGGCCAACCATCTGGCATCCGAAGGAGCCAAAGTTGTAATTCTGGATAGAAATGCCAAGCTAGGAAACGAATTGGTAGACTCAATGATTGCCAAAGGATACGATGCTCTTTTTCTTGAAACAGATGTTCTTAACAAGGAGATTTTGGAGCAAAACAAGTTGAATATCATGCAAAAATATGGACGCATCGATGTATTGATCAATGCTGCCGGAGGAAATATGCCTGGTGCAACCATTGCTCCCGATAAAACTATCTTTGATCTTCAGATAGATGCATTTAAAAAGGTGGTGGACCTGAATCTTTTTGGGACCGTACTTCCTACAATGGTTATTGCAGAACCTATGGTAAATAGTAAAAAAGGATGTATTATAAACATTTCTTCCGAATCGGCGCTTCGTCCTCTTACTCGCGTAGCCGGATACGGAGCAGCAAAAGCAGCTGTTAGCAATTTCACTAAATACATGGCTGGTGAACTTGCCACCAAATTCGGTCCGGGTTTACGAGTGAATGCTATTGCTCCGGGTTTTTTTATTACTGAACAAAACCGGGACTTACTATTAAATCCCGATGGATCTTATACTGACCGCAGTAAAACTATTCTGGCACATACTCCGTTTAACCGTTTTGGTGAACCCGAGGAGTTGTTAGGCACTTTGCAATGGCTTGTGAGTGACGCTTCTGCATTTGTTACGGGTGTTGTGATTCCTGTTGACGGCGGTTTCGATGCATTTTCGATCTAATAAATACGAACTTAAAAAAACTTGTAACATGTATCTTTGCGAACAAACTTGGAGGTGGTACGGACCCAATGATCCCGTTAGCCTTTGGGACATTAAACAGGCGGGAGCTACCGGCATCGTAACAGCTTTACACCATATCCCTAACGGTGAGGTGTGGAGTGTAGACGAGATTATGAAAAGAAAAGAATTGATTGAATCCGTAGGATTACGATGGTCTGTTGTTGAAAGTGTCCCTGTGCACGAACACATCAAAACCCAGACTGGCGATTTTCAACAATATATTGACAATTATAAAGAAAGTATACGTAATCTGGGGGCTTGTAATATCAGGGTTGTCACCTATAATTTTATGCCTGTATTAGATTGGACACGCACCGACTTGGCCTATACATTGCCAGATGGATCCAAGGCATTACGCTTTGAGCGTGCTGCTTTTGTGGCTTTTGATCTATTTATTCTGAAGCGTCCTGGTGCAGAAGCTGATTATACAGAAGCTGAAAAAGAAAAAGCGAAAACGCGCTTTGCGGAAATGAGCGAAGCGGATAAGGCTCTTCTTACCCGCAACATGATTGCAGGCTTACCCGGTTCGGAAGAGAGCTTTACTGTAGAACAATTTCAACAGGCTCTTGACCGCTATAAAGAGGTAAATGCAGATCGTCTGCGTGCAAATCTTATTTACTTTCTCAGCGAGATAGCACCTGTTGCTGATCAATCAGGCGTTCGTCTGGTTATTCATCCCGACGACCCCCCCTACTCTATTTTGGGCTTGCCTCGTATTTTAAGTACTGAAGATGATTTCAAAAAACTTATCGAAGCTGTTCCTAATCAGAGTAACGGACTATGTTTATGTACGGGATCATTCGGTGTAAGAAGTGACAACGACCTTGCTGGAATTATGGAACGTTATGGTGACCGAATTGATTTTGTTCACTTCCGCAGTACTCAACGTGACGAAGAAGGTAATTTTTACGAAGCAAACCATTTAGAAGGTGATGTGGATATGTACGGAGTTATGAAAGCTCTTTTTGAACTTCAGCAACGAAGAAAATGCTCTATCGCAATGCGACCGGACCATGGACACCAAATGATTGACGACCTGAAGAAGAAAACCAATCCTGGTTATTCTTGTATTGGCCGACTTAGAGGTTTGGCCGAACTCCGGGGACTCGAATTAGGTATAGCCAAATCATTGACTAAAACAAGGTAAAATTATCGGGCAAATCTTAAACTATTGATTTGCCCGATATTTTTTTATAATAAATCAAAACTAAATCATAATATAAGCAACAATCAATATATTTGTATTTTAAATTAATACTGATACGCTATGAAATACATGATTCTCTTTTTGACGCTGTTTATATCAACAGTTCTATCGTCGCAGAATATGACCAAAGGCAAAATTGATACTTATGATTTAGATAATTACCGTATTTCCAATTGTAAGGTAACGTGGATTAATATATTCGAGACCAATTTATCTGCAAAAGAAATAAAGAAGGCTATAGAACTTTAAAATATTACTAATTTTAAAGAATTCGATGACAAGACCTTATTAGGCGAAGTATCTAAAATATCTGTACTGGGAGGTCGGTGTAATTATAGGGAATACATTAGTGAAGCTGTAAGTTACAAAGTTAGAATAGATATTAAAGATGGAAAATATAGGGTTACCATCAGTGATGTATCGCTCTATTCTTTTGAGAATAAGGCATTATACAACCTGGAATGGTACGTTTTAAACAAAGAATGCGAATTTAAAAATCCGTTAGGTATTTCCAATAGTATCCGTAAAATACTAACATGTTATCTACTTGACACTTACACTATCTCCGAAAGCAACGAAATGGATAATTGGTGAGATTCTGTCAAAAACAATCTTTCGAAGATATCTTGTCTCAACTCTAAAACCGTCTATTATGTGTAAATAGTATTGAAATGACTCTGGATATTTTACTAATTATTATTGGATCGTTAATGCTTTTGGTCGGACTGGCAGGCTGTCTGCTGCCAATCTTACCCGGACCACCTTTAAGCTGGTTGGGCTTGGTTGTTCTGAAGTTTTCCTCCTCTTTTACTGAGGTACTTTCTTGGAGGGAGGTCTTGTTATGGGGTGCACTTGTCGTTATTGTAACTTTAATTGATACAGTGCTTCCGGTATTTGGAAGTAGAAAAATTTTAAAAATGAATCGTTCACTTTAAATCATAATTGCATATGCTGCGTAATTATTTTTTACTAGCTGCCTTATTAACGTCTTTATCCATTCAAGTCAAGGCTCAAAAAGTTGATTATGTATTGGTAGTCCATGGAGGTGCGGGAAACATGAAGGATCTTGAAAAAGATTCAATTCATGCAGCAGCATATTATGCAGCTCTTGATTCTGCTTTAGAAATAGGAAATGAAATCCTTGCCAAAGGAGGTGATGGCGAATTGGCTGTGTTGTCAGTGGTTAGTTATTTCGAACAAAATCCACTTTTCAATGCAGGTATTGGTGCAACATGTACAGCCGACGGTCAATTTGAATTAGATGCATCAATAATGCGTGGAAAAGATTTAATGGCTGGAGCCGTGGCTGGGGTGAAACTTACCAAGCATCCGATCAAGGCGGCACATGCAGTGATGACTCAAACTCAGCATGTAATGTTAAGCGGCGCCGGAGCTGATCGCTTTGCTTTGGAACATGGCCTTGAGATGGTTGATGATAATATGTATTTTGCCACCCCAAAAACAATGCAATGGATTGATAAACTAAAGCAAGAAAGCAAAAAAAACGGTACTGTGGGTTGTGTCGTTCTTGACAGCAAGGGCAACCTTACAGCTGGGACGAGCACGGGTGGTATGTTTAAAAAACAATGGGGTAGAATTGGTGATTCTCCATTAATTGGAGCGGGAACCTATGCTGATAATGCCAGTTCTGCCGTATCCTGTACAGGACATGGTGAATACTTTATCCGCCATATTGTTGCATATAATTTATGTTTGCGGGTTAAACTGCTAAAGGAATCTATTCAAGAAGCAGCCGATCATATAATTTTTGAAGAGTTGAATGAAAAAGAGGGTAACGGAGGGCTAATCGCCGTCGACCGGAATGGGAATATTGCCATGTCATTCAACAGTAACGGCATGTTTCGAGGTTTTATTAAAAAAGAAACAGGGAATAGCAATATCATTAAGAAGATCGGAATCGGTAAAGTTCTAAAATAAGATTAGATAAGATGGTTGATCTTATTCATCTTTTAGTAGAGAAACAATAAGTGCTTCCATTTTTAAAGGAGATGTGATTGGTGCAAATCTTTTTACAGGTTTACCATGTCTGTCTATTACAAATTTTGAAAAATTCCATTTGATTTTATTTGTAATGAAACCAGGAAGTGCGTCTTTTAGATAATTAAACAACGAGTGTGCATTGGGACCATTAACCTCTATTTTTGAAAACATTGGAAAGCTTACTCCATAATTAACAAGACACCCTTCTGAAATATCTTTATCCGTACCAGGTTCCTGCTGGCCGAATTGATTACAAGGAAATCCTAAAATAACCAGGCCATCTTCTTTGTATTTTTTGTATAGCTCCTCTAACTGAGCATACTGAGGGGTAAAACCACATTTACTAGCTGTATTTACAACTACAACAACCTTATTCTTGTACAGATCCATGCAAATCTCTTTACCCTTTAAAGAGAGAGCACTAAATGAATAAAATATCTTTTCCATACTTACATATCGCTTACAATACAAATATGCAAATAAACATATCGCATGCGATCATTATTAAGCAAAAAAAGATTTACAAAACACAATTTATGCTAACAACACGCAAAATAACAAACTTAACCCTTACATTTTTGGTTAAAGGATCAAGGACAAAAGAGATGAAACAAGCAACATGGATTAAATATCTTAAGATTGTGTTACCGATATTATTTATCGGGTATCTTGCATGCATCATATCTTTTACCCATGTACACATTGTAAATGGAGTAACTATAGTCCATTCACATCCCTATAATAAACAAACCAATCCTCCTTCTGATCACCAACATACAGGTCAGCAGTTGCAGCTTTATCAACAGTTTTCATCCATCCAGGCTGAAGGAGATATTTATTGTTCAATTCAGCTTACACCTACCTATGTAAATGAAACTATACTATTGTTTCCTTCCGTAAACAATATGTTTATTCTTTCTCCTACGGATGCATTTAATCTGAGAGCCCCTCCCTCTAATTTATAACTAGTTTTGCCGATCACCCTGTTTCTGAAAGTATAATTATTCAGACAGATTAAACTTGTCGAATGCATATTGAACATATCATATATGTTCTTATATGATTAAGTTGATTGGTGTATTGGTTTTACAAACAAGACGACTTATCAATTATTTACAACAGGTATTCAAACAATATTCAAATTTAATAGAATATTAATGGTTTGTAACGGGCATAGAGAATCCGCTAAGTAAGAGGCAATCTCGTGCAAGAAGTTATATCCCATAAACTAAATACAATTCATATGAAACATTATATAGTTATATTATTTTGCATCATAATTACACACATAAATGCTAAAAACATTGATCCGGAATATAATAAGTCGGATGCAAACATATTCGGACATGTGGTAGATAAAAAGACCAACGAGCACATACCATATATCAATATTGTTATAAAAGGCACAACCATTGGAACAACGACAGACGCTTCAGGGCATTATCTTTTGAAAAATTTGCCGGAAGGAGAATTTACATTGGAGGTTAAAGCTTTAGGTTATAAAGCGGTTTCGAAAGAGATTGCACTGAAAAAAGGTAAAACCATGGAAGTAAATTTCGAAATTGAAGAAGATCACATTGCTTTAGATGGTGTAGTTGTTTCTGCAAACAGAAGTGAAACATCCAGACGAACGGCACCATCATTGGTGAATATATTAGATGGGAAAGCCTTTACTGTAACAAACTCTCCCACATTAGCACAAGGGCTTAATTTTCAACCAGGGCTACGTGTCGAAAATAATTGCCAGAATTGTGGATTTACCCAAGTACGAATAAATGGATTAGATGGAGCTTATTCGCAGATACTGATTGATTCCAGACCTGTATTTAGTGCCCTATCCGGGGTTTATGGATTGGAACAGGTACCAGCAAACATGATTGAACGCGTAGAGGTAATGCGCGGAGGAGGTTCTGCTCTGTTTGGATCATCTGCAATTGCAGGTACAATTAATATTATTACAAAGGAGCCTTTACGTAACAGTGGAGAAATAAATCATACAATTCAATCGATTGGCGGGAGTTCTTCGATTGATAACAATACCTCAGTTAATGCTTCTCTTGTGACAGACAATCGGAAACTGGGTTTATATTTATATGGTCAGAATCGGAATCGAGATGGATATGATCACGACGGGGATGGTTTTACAGAAGTTCCCAAATTAAAAGCTCAGACGATTGGTTTACGATCGTATCTTAAAACCGGAACCTATTCAAAATTATCGTTCGAATATCATCACATGGAAGAATTCAGGCGTGGAGGTGATCTATTGGATCGACCAGCACATGAAGCGTTTATTGCAGAACAATTAGAACATTCTATTGATGGAGGCGGAATAAAGTTCGATCTTTTCTCGAGTAATTACAAACATAGGTTTAATATCTACACTTCGATTCAAAATGTGGTGAGGGATAGTTACTACGGCGTTGGTCAGGACCCCAATGCATATGGCTATACAACAGGTTTAACATGGATTAGCGGGTCACAATATGCAGTGAGTTTTGACAGGATGCTCTTTTTACCGGCCGATCTTACCGCAGGCGTCGAATACAATTATGACAGGTTAAAGGATCAAATGACAGGTTACAATCGCTATACCGATCAAAAAGTTGAAATAGTAAGTGCTTATCTTCAAAATGAGTGGAAAAACAATCAATGGAGTTTCTTATTGGGTGCCAGAATGGATAAACATAGTCTTATTAATCACGCAGTATTTAGTCCGAGGTTGAATATTCGCTATAATCCGGTTGAAGACATCAATGTCAGAGCCAGCTATTCCGAAGGATTCAGGGCACCACAGGCATTTGATGAAGACTTACATATTGAGTCTGTCGGAAGTGGATTAATGTCAACCGTTCGAAATGCTGAAGGATTGAAAGAAGAACGTTCGCGCAGTATAAGTACATCCATCGATTATTATCACCGGTTTGGAAATGGAATCCAGGTTTATCTATTGGTAGAAGGATTTTACACGAATCTCAAAAATGTTTTTGTTTTGGAAGAGGTTGGTTTGGACAGCAATGGTCTATTAATCAAAGAACGGCAGAACGGATCGGGAGCACGGGTCAAAGGAATGGTATTTGAAGTCAGGTCTGTATTGAACTCATGGTTGCAAATGCAAGGAGGAATCACCTGGCAGCAAAGCCACTATAAAAAACCCGAACAATGGAGTACAGATCCGACAGTAAAAGCCGAGAAACAAATGTTCCGTACACCAAATTCTTATGGATATCTCACTTCCACAATAACACCCATAAAGCATTTTTCTGCCTCCATCTCAGGCACCTACACAGGAAGCATGTTGGTGCAACATCATATAGGATCGGGTGTTAATAAAGATGTAGCAGTTAATACCCCTGACTTTGTAGATGTAAATTTAAAATTAAGTTACGAGTTTCCATTATACGACGAAGTTAAACTAGAATTAAGTGGAGGAATCCAAAATTTGTTTAACGCCTACCAAAAAGATTTTGATAAAGGTAAAGACCGGGATTCCGGATATATATACGGGCCGTCATTGCCTCGCAGTTATTTTGGGGGGATTAAGCTTCTATTTTAACTACTCCGGTTATATAGAAAGAGGTCTGTTCTACCCTCCTTCTATATAACCTATTTTTCTTGTTTCAATAAGATAATTGATGTGCCTTTTGGATTTTAGAACTTTTAATCCGATTTGATCTTTGTGAATCATAGGCCGCCTGGACCTGATCAAGAACACGGAAAAAATTCTTACCCCATATCTTCTCAATATCGTCTTCATTGTATCCCCTTTGAAGAAGAGCAATCGTAATATTAATCATATCATTGGCTCCGTTAATTCTGGCTATACCGGCACCTCCGTCAAAATCAGATCCAATACCAACATGGTCAATACCTGCAATTTTTATAGCATGCTCAATATGATCTATATATTGATTGAATGTTGCCTTATCCTTACTTACATTTATATAGCTGGCAAACGGACAAACCTGTATGACTCCTCCTTTGTCCGCCAGGGCCTTTAACTGTAAATCAGAAAGGTTACGATCATGGTTACAAAGAGTACGGGTTGCTGAATGTGTTGCAACTACAGGCTGTTTAGATGTGTGGATTACATCCCAAAAAGTACTATCACTGGCATGTGAAATATCTATTAGAATTCCCAAGCGATTCATCTCCTTTACTACTTGACTACCAAATGGACTTAATCCACCCCACTCCTTTTCAATCTTACGATTTGAAGTATCACAGATATCATTATTTTTTGTATGACACAACGTCATATAAGTTACCCCCATAGATTTAAATAGAGATAAATATTTCAGATCTTTTCCAATTCCATATCCATTTTCAATTCCAATAAAAATAGCCTTTTTACCATCCTCTTTCAGAAGCTGTGCCTCTTTAGCTGTTCTCGAAATTCCACAAACCTCAGTATTCATATTTACTTGTTTATAAATTCCGTTGATGAGATTTGTTACAGCTGATACTGCTTTTTCGGATGACTCAACATCCCGGTTTCCCTGACTTATAAATGCTGCAAAAAAGATGGCATCTAAATATCCTTCTTTCATCTTTGGAATATTTATCTGATTCGTATCACGTTTCCCCATATTAAAATTTGAACGACGAAACCAAAGAGGCGTATCACAATGAGTGTCGACCGATAATATACGCTGGTGAATTGATCTGGCCTTTCTGTAATATCCAGCCTGTGTTATTAAATACTGAAAAATCTTACCCATGATTGTATCGCCACCATCAACCATTGCTTCCGGGTGCCATTGAACTGCAAGCATAGGTCGGCCATCAGTCGTTTCAATTGATTCTACAATCCCATCGGACGCATAGGCCCCGATCTTAAAACCGGAGGCAAGCCCCTTGACTGACTGGTGGTGAAAAGAGTTTACCACAATCTGGCTATCCCGACCTATGATATTACTTAGTAAAGACGAGGACAATACATCAATCGAATGGGTTCCTGAGGATTTGGGTGCTGATTGTAAATGTTTCACAGAAGAGGGATGCTGGGTAGGAATATCCTGATAGAGGCTCCCTCCAAAAGCCACATTCATGAGTTGCTCACCACGACAAATACCTAAAATGGGCATATTCCGATTTGAAGCCAGTTGAATTAACATCAAATCGTATACATCTCTTATGGAATCTACGGTTCCTATCTGCTCAATCGGGTATTCATTATATAAATGCGGCCGGATGTCCTCACCACCTGTCATTATAAGTCCGTCAACATTCTCTAATAAAATTCGGACAGTTTTGGCATCTGTCATCAGAGGAATGATGACTGGCAATCCGCCGGCCTTTAATATAGCATTCACATAGGTACCAGATACACTGCTTCCCCTATCACCATATTGGGAAGAAGAAAGAGCAATTAGGGGGATACTATGTTCAGAATTAGGAGACATAACAGAGTAAGACTCATCGCAAAGATTTTTTATATGCTTCAAGTCAGAGCATTGCGCAACGCTTTTTTCAATGCATGAAAAAAACATAAGAGAGGCAAATACTAGAATCACTTTTCTCATACAAACAGGTATTTATTTGTAAGACCAAATTACATTGTTTGTTTCATTTATCACCCATAAAAATCAAAATCCATTCGCAGGATTATACTTCTCAAGCGATAAATTACTGTTTAATTTTACAAAAATACATTATCAAAACGTAAATGAGTATAATTATGTTTCAATTATAATATATTGAGTCTTTTTTTGAATAAACAATCCCTATTTTTGCAGCAAATTAAAATAAACAGATATGATAACCTATTTATTGATAGCCGCTACAATACTAGTATCTTACCTTTGCTTCAAAGACCATTCATTATTTAAAAAACTTTCTTTTATTCCTTATCGCGTTGTAAAGAACAATGAATGGTACAGACTTATTACACATGGCTTTGTACATGCCGACTATACCCATTTATTGGTTAACATGTTTACATTTTGGTCGTTCGGAACATATATGGAGCAGGTTTTCGCGGTAAATGGATTTGGCTGGATTGCATATCTTGCACTTTACTTCGGAGGTATGGTAATAGCATCTGTTTACGATATAATTAAAGAGAAGAGGAACCCTAACTTTATATCCATCGGTGCATCGGGTGCAGTTTCTGCAGTTTTGTTTACATCGATCTTTTTTAATCCGTGGGGGAAAATACTTTTTTTTGCTGTTCTGCCAATTCCTGGCATTATCTTTGGATTTATTTATCTTGCTTATTGCCAGTATATGGCTAAACAATCTGGAGATCATATAAATCACAATGCTCATTTCTACGGAGCGGTTTATGGGTTCGTGTTTCCTTTACTGCTAAACCCCGGACTAATACATAGCTTCTTAGCACATTTTTCTTTTTAATCGGTATTGACAATTCTTAATTCATAGAGTATAGTGATGAAAATAAAAATTATAGTTCTGTTTCTTTTAGTTTCTGTTTTTGGACATGGACAGAATACAAAATATGTAAATCTATTTATGGGAACATCTGGCGACAACGGGCAGTTAAGTCCGGCCGCAACGGTTCCTTTTGGGATGATAGCTGTTGGTCCGGACAGTAATCCCAGAACTCATGCGGGATACGATTATGCTATTGATAAAATTTCAGGGGTATCTATCAACCGGCTGTCTGGTGTAGGGTGTAGTGGTTGCGGAGGTAATCTGAGTGTCCGTACTTCGGCTCCGGATCAAGAGTTACACATTATTAAAAGCACAGAAAAAGCGACACCCGGATATTATGAAGTCACTTTTAACAACGGTGTAAAAGGATCTTTCACAGCTACAAACAATATGGCTGTCCAACAGTACGGCTTCGGAAAAGATGCTGACCGATCGATATGGATTAACTTTGCCTCTTCATTTGAAGGGATGGTTGATTGTGAATTTAAATTAAAATCCAATCATGAAATTATCGGGTATATACAAGCACGGAATACTTGTGGTCACGGAATGTATAAACTCTATTTTTACCTGTCATCCAATGAATCTTTTTCGATTGTAAAGGGAAAGGATAAAAGTTATGAAGCAGAACTTCGTTTTGAGAAAAGTGAAAATCCGTTAGAGCTACGTATTGCTGTGTCTCCACTGGATGCTGCAACAGCTAACCTGGAAGCAAAACAAAGTGAATCATTATCCTTCAAACAGCTCAAACTGCAGGCAAATAATCTCTGGGAGAACAAATTAAATAAAATAAATCTAAAGGGAGGAAGCAACGATGACAGGGTGATTTTTTATACTTCACTCTACCGTATCTATATGAGTCCGGCAGATGTTACCACCAACGACCACCGTTATCTGGGATCAGATGGCCAGATTTATAAAGCAGATGGCTGGCGATATTTTAGCTCGTGGTCAATTTGGGATACATTTCGCAGTAAATTCCCTTTGCTTGTTATTACAGAGCCTACATTAATGCGGGATATATGCCGCTCATTACTATCACTATATCGCACCGGCAAAAAAAATTGGTCAACAGTTTCTGAATCAACCCCCACTGTACGTACTGAACATGCATCTATATTGCTGCTTGATGCATATCGCAAAGGAATTCGTGATCTAGACTTTGCAATAGGATATGAAGGTATGAAAAAAGAGGCAGACGAGCTACCAATGGCATCTCCAGACCAAAAGTTGGAATCGGCATACGATCTTTGGGCATTATCCCAAATTGCAGGTATAATGGGTAATAGCTCCGACGAAAAAAAATACCGGGAACAATCGGAGAAATTATTTGAAGACACATGGACAAGGGAGTTCATGCAAATCACCCCTGCATTTGAAGTAATGAAAAATAATGGACTATATCAAGGTACGCGTTGGCAATATCGTTGGGCTGCCCCCCAGTATATAGACCAAATGATACGTTGGGTAGGCAAGGACACTCTTAGCAATCAGCTCTCATACTTTTTCGAAAAAAACTTGTACAATCAAGGAAATGAACCGGACATTCATGTTCCTTTTTTATTCAATAGATTTGGGAAACCGGAATCTTCCCAACAACTGGTTCGTAATCTGCTTACTAAAGAAATGACTCATCGTTATGGTGGCAATTCAGAATTTAAGATTCCTTACGTTGGAAGAGCCTTTAAAAATCATCCTGAAGGTTATAGTCCGGAAATGGACGAGGACGATGGAACGATGAGTGCCTGGTATATATTTGCCTCAGCGGGATTTTATCCCCTCCTGGTGGGAGGAGACAGTTATGAATTAGTTTCTCCGATTTTTGACAGGATATCCATCGACATGGGTAACGGAAAGACATTTGAGATAAAAACAAAGGGACGTAAAACAGCCGAAGATATAATCAAGCGAATTACAATGAACGGCAAGGTAGTTTCAAATTATTCCATATCTCATGGGGAGATGCTAAAAGGAGGAACTTTATTATTTCAGTACTAATCATCCAACAAACATTTATTTATATGATTTTATCATATAAATAAGTTTCAGTAATATTACGATCATTTTTATATAATATAAAACGGATAACATTCAGCCGTATGCTCTGAATGTTATCCGTTAAATTCAAAGATATTTAATAAATATATTATCTAAAATAACAACAAAGCAGTAAGGCACAAAGCAAACAGCAGTACATTTCTTCCGGTATAAGCCAATGTAACATTCAATGCTTTTCCTTCAAGAGAACATAATTCTCGCCATGTTTGGTAAAACATCACAAAAAAGATTCCAAACAATGCCACTATCCATGCTGCACTCTGCATTATTAATGGAATGACCAATAAGATTGGCACAACTCCATTGAACAGATAAAACCAACGGCCGAATCTCCTGCCAAACAACACAATAGTAGTACGCTTGTTAACCTCCTTATCTTGAAAATAGTCACGATAATTATTAACTATTAAAATATTAACAGAAAGAAGCCCCATGGCAACAGACAATATCAATGTCAACAAGGTAATACTACCTGCTTGTACAAAATAAGTGAAAACAACCGGAACTATACCATAGAATAATAATACACAAATATCACCAAGACCATTGTATGCTAAAGGAAACGGGCCAGCCGAATAAGCCAATACACATACTGCAATTGCAATTCCTACCGGAAGAAGCACCCAGCCTCCATAAAACAATAGCAATAATCCGCACAAACAAGCGAGTCCCAAAGTAATAAACGTAGCTATAAGCATTGTTTTAGGTGCAATCCATCCAGAGGCCACTGCACGTTCGGGGCCTAAGCGATCTTCTTTATCCGCCCCTTTCTTATAATCGAAATAGTCGTTTGCAAAGTTACTGGCAATCTGCGACAGTAAGGCGACCATAAGACAAATTACTGCAGGAGCCATTTCAAAGGCACCATCACGATAGGCCAATGCCGATCCAACCAAAACAGGACTCAAAGAAGCTGGCAATGTCTTGGGACGGGCTGCTTCTATCCAAGCTTGTATAGGAGTTTTATTCATTTCATAAAATTATATCCAATGCATCTGACGCAAAACCGGTCTTGCTGCGGGCCTCTTCTACCGAAGCACCACGAGCAAGTAAAACAGCCATACGCCGGTGACCGTGAACTTCCGGCTTACCGAAAAATCTCATTTGTGTATCGGGCTGGCTTAATACCTGATCCAAATTACCAAGTTGCAATTGATTGCTATCTCCTTCAACTACAATAGCACGTGAAGCTGATGGTCCGTGAAAAGTAATATTTGGAATAGGTAATCCAAGTACCGCACGAGCGTGAAGGGCAAACTGTGACTGATCCTGCGAAATCATAGTTACCATCCCTGTATCATGGGGTCGAGGAGATACTTCACTAAAAATCACATCGTCTCCTTTTATAAACAATTCTACGCCAAAAATACCTCTTCCTCCCAAAGCATCCGTAATTTTACGGGCAATTTCGCGAGCCTTTTCTTTAGCAGAAGAAGTCATTTGCTGGGGTTGCCATGATTCACGATAATCTCCATCCACCTGAATATGACCAATTGGCTCACAGAAAGAGGTTCCATTGATATGACGAACTGTCAGTTGTGTAATTTCATAATCAAAATCGACAAAACCTTCAACAATCACTTTGCCTGCTCCGGCACGACCACCTTCCTGGGCATAATCCCACGAATGTTGTATATCTTCTTCTTTACGGATAACACTTTGTCCATGACCAGACGAGCTCATAATCGGTTTAACAACACATGGCATGCCAATCGTTTTAACAGCCTCCGAAAATTCTTCGAAATCACTGGCAAAACGATAGGGTGAAGTAGGAATATTCAACTCCTCTGCTGCGAGACGTCTAATTCCCTCTCTATTCATCGTTAGATAAGTGGCTTTTGCTGTAGGTATAACATGGTATCCCTCTTTCTCAAGCTCCATTAACGTAGTAGTCGCTATAGCTTCCACCTCCGGAACAATATAGTCGGGTTTTTCTTTTTCAATAATCTCTCTCAAACGGGCACCGTCAAGCATTGAAACTACATATGAGCGATGAGCCACCTGCATGGCCGGTGCATTGGGGTATTTATCCAAGGCAATTACTTCTACTCCGTAGCGTTGCAATTCAATTACAAATTCTTTACCAAGTTCTCCTGATCCGCAAAGTACTACCTTTGTCGCACAAGGGGACAGAGGGGTGCCTATCTTTACCATAATGTCAATATATTAAATTTTATGCAAAAGTACCTGTTAATCTAAAATTGTGCAACCCGAAAGAAGAAAAACTTATTTAAATCCCTATATTTGCAACATGAAAAAATTGTTTTATCTGATATTACTTTTCTGTGGCATATTCTTGCTGAACCCGGATCAATTCGGGTCCGGTAATGACAAGTTTGCTGCATCAAATAATGAAGTAGTAAAAGAAATAAACGATTATTCAGACATACAAGATCGCATCATGACTCTCAAAAGCGATCTAAGCACTTCAACTTGTTTAACTCCACGAACAGTTCAGCTTACACCTTCTTTTTTATGCGAACGAATTACCCGCCTGGCTGAGAAGATCCTTCAGGATGTCCGGATCAAGGAAGAAAATTTATTACGCAAAACCTCTGAAGGAGTAGCGCTGACCGAATCGTTGCTAGTTTCTGCCTTGCGTTCCAGTGCAGGATATCATGTATTTGCACTGCGAAAGATTATTATTTAGATCGTTAATATTCATATGTTTTTTATTTGTGTGTGAAAAAAATTCATACACAAAATATATATGCTCTATGTAAACTATTCCTGAATGGAGCAAATTTATGATTACTAACTATTTAAATATCAAAGTTATGGCGACAAATAATTCATCAAAATTCAAAACATATTTATACGTAGCTCTTACAATTCTTGGCTGTATTCTGGCTTGTTCATCAATTATCCCGAATGTATATTTGAAACTGGTTGTTGTAATGGCATCCTTAATTATAGGTATATATGGCATCTCAAAGAGCTTGAGCAAATCTGAGTCAAAAGAATCCAGCGAAAGTAAATAAATAGATATAAAAACATATTAATTCATACTAAAATGAAAATAAACAAAGACTTGATTGATGCCGTGCTGATGCTTTCTGTTATAGGCCTGGTATTGGTAGGCACATCAGAATTTAACGATGAAACTGCAAAAAACATCACGATGATCGCTTTAGGTATTTCTGCAGTCACCACACTTGTATTAAGACTTATTGGAGGAATTAAAGAATCCGGAAAAAGCGGTCATTCTCATTAAGATAAAGCTCCTTTAATTTCAAGGAAAAGGGCTGTTGATATAAATCAACAGCCCTTTTATGTTATTATTAGAATAACACATTATTAAACACTGCTTTGTTTTTTAAACAAAGACGCGCACGAAGTCCATTAATACGAATCGTATCACCAAACTATTTTATTTTTTCCGTATATAGGTTACAAACGTATATGGATAAGCATGCTTTTCATCTGCAGGAAAGTCCTGACGTTCCGTTTCTATCCATTCACTATAATCTATTTCTGGAAAAAATGTATCAGCGTCTTCAAAAGTATGATGCACAAGGGTCAGGTACATTTTGTCGGCAATTTTAAGTGCCTGCCGATAAACCATCGCCCCTCCTATCATAAATACTTCATCTTCGTTTTCACAAAGATTCAATGCGTCATGCATAGATTCGCATGCAAAACTATCCATAAAAATAGCTTCCGGTAAAGTGGTAAGAACTACATTCTTGCGTTTAGGTAATGCCCCGTTAGGCAAAGATTCGAATGTTTTACGTCCCATCACAACAGCATGGCCTGTAGTCAAACTCTTAAATCGTTTCATGTCGTAAGGCAAACTCCATAACAATTGCTGATTCTTTCCAATTGCATTATTATCTGCAATCGCTGCTATAATTGAAATCGTACTCATAATATAGAATATTAATGTATCACCAGATTCAAACGGACACTTCTCCCTTAATATGCGGATGTGGGTCGTATCCTACTAATTCAAAATCCTCAAACTTAAAATCAAAAATACTATCCACTTCCGGATTTAACATCATCCGAGGCAATTTACGAGGCTCTCTTGTGAGCTGTAATTTTACCTGCTCGAGATGATTGCTATATATGTGTGCATCGCCCAAAGTATGGACAAAGTCGCCAGCCTGTAAGCCGGTAACCTGCGCCATCATCTGAAGCAACAAGGCATAAGATGCAATATTAAAGGGAACTCCTAAGAAAATATCAGCACTGCGCTGATAGAGCTGCAAGCTTAATTTACCATTGGCAACATAGAACTGAAAAAAAGCATGACAGGGAGGCAGATTCATGTTTTCAAGATCGCCGACATTCCACGCGCTAACAATTATTCTCCTTGAATCAGGATTGTGTTTAATTGCATGTACAGCTTCACTTATCTGATCTATAGCCCCTCCTTTATAATCGGGCCACGAACGCCACTGATATCCATAAATATGACCTAAATCACCATTGGAGTCAGCCCATTCATTCCATATGCGAACACCATGATCCTGCAGATATTTTGCATTTGTATCCCCTTTAAGGAACCAAAGTAATTCATAAATAATGGATTTCAGATGCGTTTTTTTGGTAGTCAGTAAAGGAAATCCTTCCGACATATCAAATCTCATCTGATGACCAAACACACTCAAAGTTCCGGTACCTGTCCGGTCTTCTTTCTTAACTCCTTCAGCTAAAACCCTTTCCAGCAATGATAAATACTGTTTCATGTCGTAAAATATAGTCCAGGCTGGCAAATGTACAAAAGTTATATGACTCTGCAAACGAAAATATTTAAATAGTTTTTAGATAAGACATTAACTTTTTGTTATTCAAAGCATATAATTTATGATAAAAGTATACCTTTGCAAGGATTGTTTAATTATTAAAAAAAAGTCCTATTGAGATGAAAAAACTTTTTATTACAGCTCTTGCTGCATGTACACTGTTTGCATGTACACAAAAAAAAGAAGAGGCCACACTTTCCGGTCTTTTAAAGTCGAATTTCGTTTCTGAAGTAGAAGGTAAACCTACTGCATTATACGTGCTGAAAAACAAAAATGGTTTAGAAGCTTGTATCACCAACTATGGGGGCAGAATGGTATCATTGATGGCTCCGGATAAAAACGGAAAGATGACTGATGTAGTCCTTGGATACGACAGCATATCCGACTACTTGAAATCCGATGGTAATTTTGGAGCCTTGATCGGTCGCTACGGAAATAGAATCGCCCAGGGTAAATTCTCGTTAGACAGTGTAGAATACCAACTTCCTCAAAACAACAACGGTCATTGTTTACATGGTGGACCAGAAGGTTATCATACCAGACTTTGGGATGCAAAACAGTTAAACGACCAGACACTGGAACTTACCTATCTATCTAAAGATGGCGAGGCAGGATTTCCTGGTAACCTGCAAATAAAAGTTACATATACCCTGACTGACGACAATGCCATCGAACTGGCATATGAAGCAGAAACAGATAAGCCAACGGTAGTTAACTTGACAAACCATAGTTATTTCAACTTATCTGGTGTACCGGGTTCTACAATTCTTGACCACGACATCATGATTAATGCCGACACCTATACTCCGGTGGACAGCTTGTTGATTCCTACAGGTGAAACACCGTCTGTTGAAGGTACTCCCATGGATCTGCGCAACCCTATTGCTATTGGTGCACAGATAGACTCAACATTCGAGCAATTGGTTAAAGGTCGTGGCTATGACCATAACTGGATCTTAAACTCTAAAGGAGATATTAATGTATTGGCAGCCAAAGCCACCAGTCCGACTAGCGGAATATCGCTTGAAGTTTATACTTCAGAACCTGGGGTGCAATTCTATACCGGCAACTTTATGACAGGTGAAGACAAAGGTAAAGGTGGTACTGTTTACCCTCATCGCGGTGCTTTCTGCCTTGAAACACAACACTATCCGGATAGCCCTAATCAGCCGGCCTTCCCCTCGACTGTACTCAGACCAGGTGAAAAATACACTAGCAAATGTATTTATAAACTGGTAGTAAATAAGTAAACAATCGAGTAGGAGGAAAACAAAAGTAGTTTTCTTCCTACTTTTGTTTTCCGACCTCTCACACCACCGTACATGCCGTTCGGCATACGGCGGTTCTTTAATTACGATGCAGACGGCGATATAATCTCATTATTTGTGGATAACCTGCTCGGTCTAGACTCTCATCTGTAATTGCCCGATGCAGCACCCAGCTGTTGGCTATGTGCCAGTATCCTTTACGGGTATTAGCCCATTGCCAAGCCTGATGTTTGTTTATACCACATTTCTGGAGATTATGTGACTTCGTGCTGATTTTCTTCCAACTCTTCCATATATACGTCCTTAGCCTGCGACGATACCAACCATCCGTCTTTTGGATAAATCGGTTCATGTCTGCTAAACTGTAGTAAGTTAGCCAGACTCGTATGTATTGTGACAATCGTTGCTTTAGCCATGCATATCCTTTTCCATTGTTTCGTTTGGTTATTTGTTTGAGCGTGCGTTTGAACTTTTCTTGACTTGTACGGTGGGTGCATAGACCGCACTTGCCTTTGGACCTTCAGTAGAATGAGTAGCCGAGGTATTTCTTGCCTCGAAGATCTCCAATGATGGTCTTTTCCATATTCACTTTAAGGAAGAGTTTCTTCTCTAAATAGGTGGATATACTGTCTCGTACTCGCTCTGTGGCACGCTTGCTTTTAACCAAAATCAGACAGTCGTCTGCGTAGCGGACAAATGGATGACCTCGGCGAGATAACTCTTTATCAAGCTCATTCAGCAAGATATTGCTTAGAATCGGGCTTAACGGACCCCCTTGAGGAACCCCCTCCTCGGTTGATTCATACTTATGAGCAACCATTACGCCCGCTTTGAGATAGTGATGGATAAGTGAAATTACCCGTCCATCCTTGATTGTACGTGACAACACCTCTATAAGCTTGCTATGGTTTACTGTATCGAAGAATCGCTCCAAGTCTAGGTTTATGCAGTAATGATACCCATTGTCAGCATACTCCTGCACCCGCTTCAGCGCATCGTGGGCGCTGCGGTTTGGGCGGAAGCCAAAACTGTTGTCATTGAACTCTCGTTCGTATATCGGTATCAACACTTGGCTTATAGCCTGTTGGATGAACCGGTCAACAACCGTAGGGATACCGAGTTGACGTGCCTTGCCGTTGTCCTTGGGGATATCGACACGACGGACCGGATTGGGCCGGTACTTACCCTTTAGTAGCTGCTCTATCAATTAGGATAAGTTCCAACAAATTGGTTGTGCCTGTCTGCACTTCCACTAGGTTCTCACCTATTATCCACATAAAAGTCTGCGCTCCATCATACCCTTCGGATTCCGTCCTATTCATCTGATGGCAGCCAACAGATTCTGTTGTTTGCTGCATTGTTTCTTCCATTTGGTAATAATGTAATAATTCCAGTTTAATTAAAGTTCAGTCCTTCACCAGGTTGTCGATGTTTTTTTTTCCTTGCCCGGCTACTATGACCTCTGCTGACTTCTCACGGTTCGTTGTTACTGCTCGGATGACCTCGCCCGTGAGATCTCCCCAGTTATGGACGTATTCTTTCAATCTTATACCTGCTTGATTTACTCCAAGTGTTCCGAACAGCTATCGGACTTTGTTTTGTATTGCAAACTAATCCACACTCGTGAGCCTTGGTATCAAGTTTCTGTTCGTCAGGCCAGATCTTTGCCGAAGACTTCCTTCAGATTACACCTCGCGATGAACACCCTTGTCGTTGGCTGGACGCTTCCCGCTGTTAGGGCGCGTTGGGGACTTACACCCGTTAGAATACGTTCGTGCTGGGCGAACAATAAAATAGGCGGAGTATCCAAATCGGAACTCCGCCTATTTTTATCTGCTTTGCAATAGATTATTACAATGTCTTCTCTATTTTCTCCATTAATTCGGTAAATTCCTTATCGGTATATCCTTTACCTGCATAAAGTACTTTTCCATCTTTACCAATTAAGTAAGTACGGGGAATTAAATTCTTTGCAAAAGCCCCGAAAATAGCCCTGTTCTTATCAGGATACAATGGAAATGTAAATCCTTTCTTTTCGTTGTAGGTAGCCAATTCCTTATCTGAATGCTCCCGGCCAATTACCAACATCTCAAATTTATTATTGTCTTTGTACTTGGGCCATAATGTTTGTTGCACCGAAGCAAGTTCCTTCTGACAAGGAGGACACCACGTAGCAAAAAAATTGATCAGTATTACTTTCCCTTTAAACTTATCCGAACTAATTACCTCGCCATTATCCGAAACAATAGAAAACGCAGGCATTTTATCTCCCACCTTTACCAGGTCATCATTGGGACTTTGTGCTTTTGCTCCAATAAAAGTAAGGGCTAGGATTGCCGTCAAAAAAAGATTCTTCATATTCAGTTTTTATTATATTTAGCATGCTGCAAATATACATTAATCTTGCAAACGAAAATCCAAATTATATAACTTCCTAAATTTATCGGCTTCTTTCATTATCTTTGTAACTCATTTAATGAAAAAATATGATCGACCAACCTACAATAGATAGAATCCTGGATGCTGCAAATATAGTTGACGTAGTATCCGAATTCGTTACCCTCAGGCGACGGGGAGTTAATTATGTAGGCTTATGTCCGTTCCACTCAGATAAAACTCCCTCATTTTACGTTTCACCTTCAAAAAACATTTGCAAATGTTTTGCTTGTGGCGAAGGAGGCACTGCTGTGCACTTTATAATGAAGCACGAGCAGGTGAGCTACTTTGACGCTCTGAGGGTGCTTGCAAAAAAATACAATATTGAAATACAGGAGCGAGAACTTACCGAAGCCGAAAAGCAGGTAAAGAACGATCGCGAGAGTATGCTGATTGTAAACAGTTTCGCTCAAAAGTATTTTTCTTCCATGCTTCACGAACATATGGAAGGTAAAAGTATTGGCTTGAGATATTTTGTTGAAAGAGGTTTCAGGGAAGATATTATACGAAAGTTTCAGCTGGGATATAGCCTGGAACAACGAGACGCCCTTTATCAGGAAGCAACCAGGAGTGGTTATAGAAAAGAATTTCTGGAAAAGACCGGACTGATCATCACCTACGACAATGGAGGGGTGGCCGACCGTTTTCGCGGACGCGTAATCTTTCCGGTTCACACATTGAGTGGCAAAGTGGTGGCTTTTGGAGGGAGAATTCTAAAAAAAGACGAGAAGACTGCTAAATACGTTAATTCTCCCGAAAGCGAAATCTACCATAAAAGCAACGAGCTGTATGGTATTTATTTTGCCAAACAGGCTATTGTTAAAGCCGACCGCTGTTTTTTAGTTGAAGGATATACCGATGTGGTATCTATGCACCAGGCAGGTATTGAGAATGTAGTCGCATCTTCAGGCACAGCTCTTACGCCCGGACAGATCAGGCTGATTCATCGCTTTACAAACAACATAACAGTATTATATGACGGAGATGCTGCAGGTATCAAAGCAGCTCTTCGCGGTATTGACCTGTTACTGGAGGAGGGAATGAATATCAAAGTGGTTCTTTTACCGGACGGAGAAGATCCCGACTCGTTTGCACGAAAACAAAACGCCAGTCAGTTTACCGAATTTATTCAACGGAATGAGACTGATTTCATCCGGTTTAAAACGCAATTACTGCTGGATGATGCAGCGGGCGACCCTATAAAACGATCGAATCTTATCTCAGATATTGTTCGCTCTGTTGCCATTATTCCAAATGAAATTGCGCGCTCTGTGTATATACGGGAATGTAGTTCTATGTTGGAAATAGACGAACGGGTGCTGTTGAATGAAATAGTAAAGATAGTCCGTGCTAAAAATGAAAAGCAGGCAGGTGTGGCTCCGGTACAAGAGGTTCCGGCAACCCCAGTACCAGACTATCCTCCTTTACCCGAATATATGGACGAAGGAATGCCTTTTGAAGCTCCCCCATTCCCTCCCGAGGGATATCTTCCGGAAGAGGCTGTTATTCAGGCCGGGCAACAAACCCATCAACCCTCCCTGCGCAGGCCTTCTCCCTATGAAGTGTACGAACTGGCATTGCTTCGTTATGTTGTTAGGTACGGCGAATCTGTTTTATACGATTATACTGATACTGAAACACAACAAAATATAGTTATAAAAGTAGCGGAATTTATTAAACACAGCTTGGAGGAAGACGATCTTACCTTCTTGAATCCGATGTACAGACAAATGTTGGAATCTGCTGCCGCGATGTGTCCTTCATCCGGATTTGTATCTTCGCGTTACTTTTTAAGTCACTCCAACCCCGATGTAAGTAAGTTGGCAGCCAATTTGTTAAGCGATAAATATCAGCTTAGTAAATATCACACCAAATACAGAGAGATTGAAGAGGAAAAAGACAGACTTGAATCGTTTGTATTAAGGGATTTGTATGCTTTGAAAGATGCTTACATAATAAACCGGATAAAGGATACACAGCAAAAGCTGAAAGAGGCGCAGAAAGAAAAAAATATGGATAAGTCGATCGAGCTTATGAAAGAATTATCAAATCTGAATGCCATTAAAAGTGCGTTAGCAAAAGAATTAGGTGAAAGAATCATACTAAAAATGTAAAAACAATTGTAACATGAATTTTTTAGAAACCAATGACGTGGTTAAACAGTATGCCAACCATCTGGCCCTAAATAAGGTGAGCATACAAGTACCCCAAGGCAAGGTATTCGGACTTCTTGGTCCCAATGGAGCCGGAAAAACCACTTTGATCAGAATTATCAACCGTATTACGGCACCAGACAGCGGGTCAGTATTGTTTAATGGAAGGCCTTCCATGCAGGAAGATATTTTTAAAATTGGCTACCTGCCTGAAGAAAGGGGATTATACAAAAAAATGAAGGTGGGTGAACAAGCCCTATACCTGGCACAATTAAAAGGTCTGGATTATTTTGAAGCTAAAAAAAGACTTAGCCATTGGTTCGAGAAATTCGAAATAATGCCCTGGTGGAACAAGAAAGTTGAAGAGCTTTCGAAAGGTATGCAACAGAAAGTACAGTTCGTTATTACGGTGATTCATAATCCCGAACTATTAATTTTTGATGAACCTTTCAGCGGTTTCGATCCTGTAAACGCTGATTTGCTTAAGAAAGAAATTTTAGAGCTCAAGGATGCCGGTCACACCATCATCTTTTCTACGCACAACATGTCGTCTGTGGAAGAAATATGCGATGAAATAGCATTAATAGATCATGCACAGGTAGTGTTATCCGGTCATGTTACTGAAGTAAGGGAACGTTTTCGGACCAATACATTTAAAATAAAATTAAAAGGTACCGCCCTGCTGTCTTCTGCCGATCAGTATTCCATACTATCGCAAAAGCAAGGACAAAACTCATTGGAAGTATTGCTTCGTAAAAGCAATGATGTAAGCAACGCAGAACTGCTTATGTCTATACTGAAGCAGAATGAAATCATTGCATTTACAGAAGAGCTACCTTCTATGAATGAAATTTTTATTAATACCGTTGCAGGTAAAAACAAACCACAAGTATGAGTAAAATAGGAATAATCATCAAAAGAGAATATCTGAACAGGGTAAGTAAAAAATCGTTCCTCATCCTCACGTTTCTTACTCCGATATTGTTTTCAGCCCTTATATTTGTACCCCTTTGGCTTTCATCTATCAAAGGAGATGAAGTTAAAAATGTAGTTATTTTGGATCGGACAGGTGTGTATGCACCCTTATTCGAAAACACGGATAATTATAAATTTATAGCAGGTACCGAGTCTTTAGAAAATTATAAAGCATCTGATGACAAATCTGTTTTTGCCATTTTAAGTATAACAGACAATTTATTGGAAAATCCTAAAGCTGCCACTTTATATTCCGAAAAACAGATTCCGGGAGAGCTTAGCAGGATCGTTAATCAAACCTTAAGCAGGTACCTTGAAAATGCCAAGATGGCCACCTATAATATTCCAAACCTGAAAGAGATTATTAAAGAGAGTCAGATCAAATTTGAAATCAACACGATTAAATGGAGTGAAGACGGAGGCGAAAGTGAATCTTCCGCTTTGGTTGCATCAATAGTTGGTATGTTATTCACCGTTATTTCGTACATGTTTATTATGGTTTATGGGGCCATGGTGATGCAAGGAGTAATGGAAGAAAAAACCAACCGCATTGTAGAATTGATGGTTTCGTCGGTTCGGCCGTTTCAACTCATGATGGGTAAAATCATAGGAATCGGCTTTGTTGGGCTTACTCAAATGCTTTTATGGGCCATTCTTACCCTGACATTGATTATGGGCGGTCAGTTTCTCTTTATGGGGGGAACTGTAGATGCCCAAATGATGCAACAGGGAGCTATGATGAGTGCTAACGGAACGATGCCGGGAATGGCTGAAGCATCCCAAGAACCAGCTGTTAAAATACTTGGAATGCTTCAGACGATCAACTGGGCAGAAATTGGCTTTTTCTTTGTAATCTATTTTATTGGCGGTTATATGTTGTATGCATCTGTATTTGCAGCCATCGGTTCTGCAGTTGATAGTCAGGAAGACACGCAACAGTTTATGACTCCCATTATGGTATTCATGATGTTTTCGCTCTACGCAGGAATTTACAGTATGGAAAATCCGGACGGACCATTAGCCTTCTGGTGTTCTATAATTCCTTTCACCTCTCCCATTGTAATGATGATTCGGCTACCCTTTGAGATTCCTTTGTGGGAAAAGCTTCTATCAATTGGATTGCTTTATATTACATTTATCGGCATTATATGGTTCTCTGCCAAAATTTACAGAGTAGGAATCCTGATGTATGGTAAAAAACCAACCATTAAAGAGATGATCAAATGGCTTAAGTATAAATAAATATTCAACCTACGAATAAAAGAAAGAGGCAGTTCAACCACGAAACTGCCTCTTTCTTTTTCTATTAAACATCTTAAATAGCATCAAGACGCTCTTTACATTTTATTTTCTTACGCCTTCAAAAACAGCTTTCCGCAAAGTTCCGGTTGTATCGTCGCCATCGTATTCCCAATACATGGCACCCAACATTCTCTTTTCAAGAATATAGCTACATTTAACAGCTATAGATCTCGGATCTTCGTATGTACAAACAATGCGCCCTCTATCATTGGTGATATAGGGAACCATCGCCTTAGCATCCCAGCGCCAGCCATAACCCTCCAGCTTCATAATATCTTTATAGTCAATAAAATCGGGAAGATATTCTTTGCCATGTCCATAGAAAGGGATGCCCATGGTTAATTTAGTAAGAGGCATACCAGCCTGCACATGTGCCTCTACACATTCGTGAACCGACAAGCCACGTACCAGATGCGAGCGATATAGCGGCGCATGATGTACCGGAGGTCTGCCCATATCGTATGTCATTATATTAACAAAATCAACCACGGGCTCAATGGCTTTAAAATCAATATAATTAGCTGTAGCAACCGAAGCCAGCGTTAGCAACCGGTCGGCACCGATTGCCCGGCGGATGGATGTCATCAATAAGGTGAAATTCTCCTTATCCCCGGGCGACGACGAGATTCCTGCTGCCGAGCTGGTTGGGTACTCCCAGTCGATATCAATGCCATCCAGATTAAACTGATCGACCACCCGTTTACAATCTGCCGCAAATAGATTACGAGTTGTTTCGTTAGCAGCCATTTCACTAAACCGGCCGCTACCCCATCCACCCACAGACAGAAGCACTTTCAATGTTGGAGAATATCTTTTAAGTTGGGCAATCTCCGTAAGTCGGCTTTCATTGTCAATTTTCAATCCATCGAACCGCTCATTTACATGACCAAAAGCATAGTTGATATGAGTCACATACCGTGTATCGGGTACACTAGCCGACCACGATGTTACGTATGCCACAATGTAAGGCTTGTTGCTATTACGAAGCAACGGAAGAAGTTCTTTTTCAAAAACCTCTTTACTGATTATTCTGTAATGAGGGGTATAATTGGCTTCGAAAGCCTTACTATGGTGACCAACAAACTCGCCTTTATCCAGGTTTGACCGGATAAAGAGCTTGTCGGCTTCATAATCGTTGAGCTGCAGATTCATTTTATCAATTACCTTCTGAATCTGCTCCCATTGTACAGCCCATTCCCTTACAGGCATAGGTTTGATACCATTTACACTGCGCACAAAAGCATCGAAAAAGGTCTCATAACCTATTTGATTCTCCTTGATTACAGAAAGATTGACCCGGTAGAAGTTACCTTCTCTTCCGGTTGGCTCACAGATCGCTCCTGTAGAATGACGCATTCCGCCAAGTTCCTTACGCAGATAAGCCCCGGCCGAAGCTGTATCGTTAACAAGATGTCCGGGCCCATAAACATCCTGAAAGAAATTCTTATACAGATCTTTCAGTGTAGATTTAGGATATTGTTGCAATTGCCTCTCAACTGTGGTACGAACCGAAGCCTCAAACGGATCTGATTCGCCTGCGTAGACTAGCAATCCGATACATGCCATTAAGGTCAACAAAAGTTTTCTTTTCATAGGTAGTTTATTTTAATAGCTTCTCCAACGTTGCAGGCAATGCCTCTTCGCGGATATCCTTAGCAATAATTACACCTTCCGGGTCCAACAAAACATTGGATGGAATAGCTCTTACACCATAAAGCTCTGCCACTTCGGAATCCCAATATTTGAGATCAGACAAATGTGTCCAGGTAAGGTTATCGTCGCCGATGGCTTGCAACCATTTTGATTTATCTTCATCCAGGGAAATACCCACCACCGTAAAGTTTTTATCTTTAAAGCGGTTGTAAGTAGCCACTACATTGGGATTTTCCCTACGGCATGGAGGACACCAGGAAGCCCAGAAGTCGAGCAGCACATATTTACCACGGAAAGAAGAGAGCGAAACAGACACACCGGCTGTGTCAGGAAGCGCAAATTCCGGAGCAACCTTACCTATTTGAATATTCTCCAGGGTGGCGATAATTTTATCAAGATCCTGCAGATAGGGTGTAGCGTTAAGCTCCGGAGCGAATTTAGCACGGATCATTTTAAGCTGATCCAGCGGAACACGATAGGTAAAGTAGCGATACAAGAAAAATGCTGCTACAGGCGAAGTCGTATTAGCAGTAACCAGACTATCAATGTTATAATTATCTTCCAGCACGGCTTCGGCATTACCCAGATACAAATCGTTTGCTGGAGAGTTCGTAATTGTTACAGTTTCCTGGTCGTCTGCTATTTTAACCGTCATAGTTGCATTCTCCACAAAGAATTGAATAGGATACTGCATATCCTCTGTCTGTAATCCATAAAGAGAAGGCATGTCCACTTTCCCTTTAAACGTAAACTTTCCATCTACGATCTGAGTTGAGTCTACATTGAAAAACATTTTATTACGGAACGATTTTAAATAGATCATCCCTTCGGATGTGTTGGCTAATTCGCCGTTAATAACAAAACCCTCCTCCTTTTTGGCGCAGGAGACAAATGCACAGATTGTAAGCAGGATAAGCAAATACCTTTTCATATTAACTAGTTTATGATTGTTGTAATGATACAAATATAATGAAAGTTCACGACTTATTTAGCACGTGCATATTGATGAGGATACAATACCTCGTCGCCCGACTCCTTAGCTGCATGCAGGGGAAAATATGGATCGCGGAGCGACTGCCGGCCTATAAAAATAAGATCGGCCTTGCCTTGTTGTAAAATTTCTTCGGCCTGAGCAGCATTGGTTATCATACCTACTGCACCCGTAGCAATACCTGCCTCCTTTCTGATCCGGGCTGCATAGTGTACCTGGTAACCGGGGGCAACGGGTATACGGGCTCCAGGCACGTTCCCACCTGTGCTGCAATCGATCAGACAAACTCCGGCCTCTTTTAGTTGTGCCGACAAGCGCACCGTTTCTTCTATGTCCCATCCTCCTTCGGTCCAGTCGGTTGCAGACAACCTCACAAACAACGGATATCCATCCGGGCAAACAGACTGTACTTCGCGTACTACTTCCATAAGCAAGCGGATTCGGTTTTCGAAGGAACCTCCATACGCATCGGAACGTTTGTTACTGAGGGGAGATAAAAATTGGTGTAAAATATATCCATGAGCCGCGTGTATCTCTATTACCTTAAAACCGGCTTTCAAGGCTCTGACTGCAGCCAATTTAAAATCGGATTTTACTTTGTCAATCCCTTCGGTGTCCAATGCCTGAGGAGTGGATTCGCCTTCGGTAAAAGGAATGGGACTGGGCGCAACGGTTGTCCATCCACCTTGAGATGGTTGCAACTGACAATCACCATTCCCCGGATCACTATGCGAAGCTTTACGTCCGGCATGAGCAAGCTGAATTGCTGCCACACTACCCTGACTATGTATAAATGTCGTTATTCGCTGTAAAGGTTCAATCTGGTGGTCGGACCAAATACCTAAATCTTTGGGGGATATTCTTCCTTCGGGAGAGACTGCTGTAGCCTCCAGGCAGATCAGTCCCGCACCGCCAACAGCCCTGCTGCCGTAATGAACAAAATGCCAGTCGCCGGCCAATCCATCTTCGGCCGAATACTGACACATAGGAGAAATCGCAATTCTGTTTCTTAATTCTAAACTACCAATTCTTAGGGGAGTAAATAATTCTGACATCTTTTTTTGTTATTTGTTACTTATAGTTGTAAAACGAAAAAATGTCCGAAATTGTTTATCCGGGTAAACGATATATAGTTAGTATACCCTAAATACAATTACAGATCCCGTAGGGTGTATCCGGAACTCGTTACCCAGACTTTCATTCAGTGTTCCCTGCCACCAGCTATGCAGACTTTTACGCACAACCGGATATTTAAGGTTGCTTACTGTAAGTTCGCCGGCATCCATAGCAAACACAGAGACCTGTTGTCCGGCAAAACTTTGGAAGGAGCTT